>JBMFUH010000115.1:0-11346 GCA_049966735.1 Isosphaeraceae bacterium | reverse complement strand
GAGGCACGGACCTGACGAACCCTAAGACGCCATCCTCACCCGGCCGGTAAGGCCGAGGGCAAGAATCAGTCGCGGGATCGCCAGGGCGGAACGCATCGGGGGTCTCCGGGTCCTTGAGCCTCGTACTCCAGAATCATACGGTTGCAGGCAAGGTGTGGTCAATGGGCAAATCGGCCACGAGCGTCGTCCCGACCCTCCTCCCATTCCCCGGACTCGATGAGTCGGCGGGTGGTTTCATGGCGATAGGCGAACATCCGTTCGAGCTTGCCGCGGATGATCCCTCCGGCCAGCCACCGGCCGAGAACCCCGAGGGGAGGCTCATATTCGACCTCATCCCTCAAAATGGTTCCTCCCATGCCATCATCGAGGAAGCGATGACGGTGATACCAGGAAGCGAACGGTCCCGATTCCTGACGATCGGCGAACAGATGGGGAGGCTGGTATTCGGTGTGCACGGCGACCCAGCGAACTCGCAACAGCCCCCCCACGGTTCCTTGCAACACGACCTTACTACCGGGCTGAATCGAGCCGCTCGACTCCACGACCCGCATCGTCTCCCAGGGCGGAATCAGGTGCCGTAGCGCCCCGGGGCTCTCGTGGAAGCGAAACACGGCCGCCGGCGGAGCGGCGATGCGAGATTCCTTGACAAAACGCATGCGTGTTATCCAATCAACTCCGATCCTGGTCTGATGAACCTGAGGGGATCGAGAAGGACATAGCGGACTGCCGGTGTCGAGTAGGGCAAATGGTTTTTTCCCATTTTGCCTACAATACGGTGGCAACTCACTATGTCCCCCTCGATCTTTCTCTATGCCCCCTCGATCTTTCTCTCGTCGAGACGCATTGGCCGGTGCTCTTGCTCCGCGTCAACGATGCAACGAGAGACAGTTCGTTGCGATTGTGTACGGGTGGCCTGTATCCTGGATAGTGGGCAATGGTCCGATTCCGCAAGAGGGCGACGCTCCGGCGCGAAAGCAGACGGTGAACCGGTACATGCCGGCCACTAGAGGGGAAGTCGCGGGCAGTTCGGCTCGAACGATTCCAGCAAAAGCGCGGGGCCTTGAGAGTTGAAGCAGCGAAGCAGGACATCAGCTTGGCACGGTTGGCGCGGGTTGCCGTGCCAGAGCATCTCGCCAGCCGGAAAGGAGCGGGGCAGTGAACACGACAACCATCA
This sequence comes from Isosphaeraceae bacterium, assembly GCA_049966735.1. Taxonomy (GTDB): domain Bacteria; phylum Planctomycetota; class Planctomycetia; order Isosphaerales; family Isosphaeraceae; genus Aquisphaera. The sequence continues at coordinate 10,172 of JBMFUH010000115.1, read as the reverse complement.
AGGGCCTGTCGGTCGAGACTTACGACAAGATGGTGGAGAAGGGGATTCTGCCGGAGTCGAACCGGTTTGAGCTGATCGAGGGGAGGATTGTCGAGAAAATGACTAAAGAGGGGCCGCATTGCGGATCATCGGAGCGCTCGTGGAGGCTGATCGATGCGTTGCTTCCACCGGGCTGGCACGTGCGGATTGAGAAGCCAGTGAGGATACCCAGCCGCAAGAGCGAGCCCGAGCCTGACGTGTCGGTCGCCAGGGGCAGTCACAAGGATTACGACGACCGTCACCCGGGACCCGGCGACGTCGCCCTGGTGGTGGAGATCACGGACAGCTCGCTCAGGAAAGACCGGAGGCTTGCCCGGGTTTACGCGGCCGCCGCCATCCCGGCTTACTGGATCATCGACGTGCGCCGGCGGTGCGTGGAGCGGTTCGCGGGGCCCGACGAGGGAGAGTACCGCTCGCACGAGATCCTGGGCGAGGGAGACTCGATCGACCTGGTGATCGAGGGCCGGGTTCTGGGGCAAATCGCCGTGGCGGACTTGTTGCCGGAGAAAAGGAACTGAAAACCGCCCCCTCCGATCGAAATCAAAGAAAAATCGCCAGAGGGGCATTGCGATTCGCCATCACAAGTTGGCAGAATTTCGATAAAGTCCCGTGCCTTGGCCGGTTGCCCGCCAGCGCCTCCGGGACCATGAAACCGCACTCAAACAATCACCTAAGTGGCCCAGTTCGCATCCGGTAATAGCAATGTCCCCTTCGCGGTGCGCCCTCCTGCGGATCATCCTGGTTCTGGCACTTTGCTCCATGCTGAGAATTCCAACGTTCGCCGCCGAGCGCAAGATCGAGATCCCTCTGGGCCCGTCGGGAGGGCTGCCCGTCGCCGAGGTCGTCTCGGCGCTGGCTCAGGCGTGCGGCGTGGCGATCGAGCGGCCGGCCGTCGCGCTCACGTTGCCCACGAGGGGACTGGGAGGGTCGCTCAGCAAGACGCTCCTGGGAGAATGCCTGGGACCGGACGTGCGCCTCAGCTTCCATCCGGAGAGGGTCGTGCTGGCCGTTGACGAGGGCGACCTGACGGCCGATCGCCGCGCGGGCTGGAAGCGGCGGTTGGAGGATCTCGCCGCGCGGAGCCAGCAGGCCTCCCGGCGGCAGCAGTATTACGGAATGCGGGCCTACCCTTCGTATCGGGCCAACGACCCATCCCGGCCGACGGTCTGCCTGGTGCACGGCATCAACTCGTCGTCCGGCGGCTATGTTCATGTGATCCCCCTGATCGAGCAGGCCGGTTATGGGATCGTGGTCTACGACTATCCCTTCAACCAGAAACTCGAGCTTTCTTGCGCCCAGTTTCGCGGGGACATGCTGACCTTTCGCAAGCAGGCCGGCGAGCAGCGTCCCTGGGCGATCCTGGCCCATTCGATGGGCGCGCTCGTGGCCCGGTCTTACGTCGAGCGCGCGGGCAGAACCGAGCACGACGTGGCCAGCCTGATCCTGATTGCCCCGGTGAACCAGGGGGCTCACGTGGCCCGCGTGCAGCCGCTTTATCAGACCCTCTCGAGTCTGATGGCCATCAACAGCAAGCGAACCAGCCAGGCGCTGGCCCTCCTCGCCGACGGCATCGGCCAGGCGGCCGACGACATGCTTCCCGGCAGCGCGTTTTTGCGACAGCTCAACAGCCTGTCGCGAGCGCCCGACGTCCGCTACCACATCCTGGCCGGCGATCGCGGCTTGATTCCCCTTGACATTCGCCAGCAAGCTCAGGCCCAACTCGACAACGCCGCGCGGGACAACGGTCTGGTCGGCTTCGTCTCGCGACTGGCAAACCGGGACGTCTCTGCCCTGCTCGATGAGTTGACCGACGGCTCGGGCGACGGCTGCGTCTCGGTCGCGCGCACGCGCCTGCCGGGTGTTTCGGATCACGTCACCATTCACGCCAACCACGCCGAGTTGATCCGCGCCCCCATGTTCTTCCCCGACGAAGGGCCGGTTCCTTGCATGCCTTATGTCCTGCGCTGGCTTGCGGCGGACATGAAGCGGTAAAGACGCGAACATACTTGGCAAGGTCGACCGCGGCCCGCGTTCATCTCTCGTTCATCTCTCCTTCCCAGGGTCTTGGGTTTCCCGCACGGTTTGAGTAATCTGTTGCGATCCTGGGCGACGACGCGGGCTTCATGAGCCGGCCGAATGCGAGGAGGGGATGTTTTGATGTCGCGGACTACGGAAAAAACGAGTGACGAAGGCGGACAGCCCGCGATGCCCCAGCAACGCGAGCGTCACCCCTGGGGGCTTTACGCCCTCTTCGGCACCGAGATGTGGGAACGCTTCGGCTTCTACACGACCGCGGCGATCCTGACCTTGTACCTCCAGCGGGGTGGGTTCGGCTGGGTCCGCGACCAGGCCACCTCGCTCTGGTCGTACTACCTGATGTTCGTCTACGCCACGCCCCTCATCGGCGGCTGGCTGGCGGACCAGTATCTGGGTTATCGCCGCTCGGTCCTGATCGGCGGGGTCCTGCTCACCGCGGGGTATTCGCTGCTTGGCCTGGGACAGGTCGCGTTCTTCTTCCCGGCGCTCGCCCTGGTGATCGCCGGGAACGGCTTCTTCAAGCCGAACATCTCGACGATGGTCGGCAACCTTTACCCCGCCGGCAGCTCGCTCAAGGACTCGGCGTACAACATCTTCTACATGGGCATCAACATCGGCGCCTGGGTCGCGCCGATCGTGGCCGAGGCCTTGCTTCAGCTCATCGCCGGGGGCGATGTTCTCGAGGCGGCGAAGTCGGGCCAGACGCTGACGGAGAGCCAGGCCGCGGGTCTCCGCGGCGGCTTTCTCGCGGGCTTTTACGCCGCCGCGCTGGGAATGACGATCGGCACCGTTCTCTTTGCCGTGTTGTCTCGCAAGCTGGCCGGCGCCGAGCACCGGCACACGCCGCTCAATCATGACGCCCAGGAATTGGCGGTCACCGAGGATATCGCGCCGGTCGCCGAGAAGTCCGCGATCGACCAGGTTCCCGAGCGCAACCGGATCATCGCCCTCCTGGCCGTCTATGGAATTGTCATCGTCTTCTGGATGGTCTTCCACCAGAATGGCAGCACAATGACCTACTGGGCCGATGAGAACACCGCATGGAAGGTTTCCGGAGTCATTTCCAACTCGATCAACCCGTTCTGGATCGTCGTCCTCTCGCTGCCGCTGGTCGAAGTCTGGCGCTGGTTGAACAAACGGGGGCTGGAGCCGTCGACACCGGCCAAGATGGCCCTCGGCATGCTCTTCACGAGTCTGGCGTTCTTCATTCTGTTCATCGCGGCGAAATCGGGGGGCGACCAGACGTTCCGCACCGACTCCGCGGCCAACTACCTGAAGGACGCCAACGGCGTCTACCTGGTCGAAGAGCATCGCGTCTCACCGATCTGGCTGATCGCCGCCTACATGGTCATCTCGCTGGGCGAGCTGATGCTCAGCCCGATGGGGCTCTCCCTGGTCTCCAAGGTGGCCCCGGCGCGGATGCGCGGGCTGATGATGGGGGGATGGTTCGTGGCAACCGCCCTCGGCAGCAAGCTCACGGCCATCGGCTTGCTCTGGACCCGCTGGTATCACTCATCGTTCTGGCTGCTTTGCTCGATGACCGCCCTGATAATGGGGTTCGTGCTCCTTCTTTTGCTCCGCCCGCTCAAGCGCGCCATGCCCGGGGTGTGAAGTCAAACCGATCGAGGAATTATCTCATGAAACATGCCTTTGCTCCCCTGCTCGCGCTGGCGATGGCCGCGCCCGTTCTGGCCGACGGCCGGCCGATCTTGATCGACGACCTGCTGGCCGTCAAGACCGTGGCCGATCCCCAGATCTCGCCTGCTGGGGAGCTGGTCGTCTACAGCGTCGCGGAGCTGGACCGATCGACCGACAAGACCAACAGCAGCCTCTGGCTGGTCCCTACTTCCGGAGGAGAGCCCAAGCGGCTGACGACCGCGCCGGGGGCGAACAACCAGCCGCGCTTTAGCCCCGACGGCAAGACCATCGCGTTCGTCTCCAGCCGCGGCGGCTCGTCCCAGATCTGGCTGCTTCCCCTGGATGGCGGCGAGGCCCGGCAACTCACGAAGCTGCCGATCGACGCCTCCGGGCCGATCTGGTCGCCGCGGGGAGACAAGATCGCCTTCACGGCCGAGGTCTATCCCGGCAAGACTCCCGAGGAAACCGCCGCGAAGGACAAGGAAAAAGCAGCCGCCCAGAGCAAGGTGCGTACGTTTGATCATCTGATGGTGCGTCACTGGACTGCCTGGAACGAGGGCAAGAGGAGCCACCTGTTCGTCGCCGACGCAACCACCGGCGCCGCGCGCGACCTGACACCCAAGCTCGAGGTCAACACCCCCCCCGCCCCGTTCGGCGGCTCGTCCGACTACGCCTGGTCGCCCGACGGCAAGGAGCTGGCGTTCACCGCCGAGCCGATCAAGAACGCCGCCTGGTCCACCAACACCGATATCTGGACCGTTCCCTCAGGCGGCGGCGAACTGAAGAACATCACCGCGGCGAACCCCGCCGCCGACGCTCAGCCCGCCTATTCGCCCGACGGAACGATGCTCGCCTACGTCAGCCAGGCCCGCGCGGGGTTCGAGGCGGACCTGTGGGTTCTGCGCGTGCGGCGGCGCGACGGGAACGAGACGATCGACGTCAGCTCGTACCTCGACCGGCCCGTGGGCTCCTTTGCCTGGCGGAACGCGCACTCGCTGGCGGCCGTGATTGACAACGACGGAACCGAGCCCATCGTCACGTTTCGCATCCCCAAGCCAGCCGAAAAGCGCGACCGGATGACCGGCCGGCCCGTGACCGGCGGCGTGAGCGGGTCGATGTCGATCGGGCCCGAGGCGAAGACGATGGCGTTCATCCACCAGACCGCCAACAAGCCTGGCGAGGTTTACCTCTGGGAAGCGGGCAAACCCAGGCCCAGGCCGCTCACCGCGCACAACGAGCCGCTGGTCTCCCAGCTCGACATGCAGCCGATCGAGAGCTTCACCTTCCCCGGCGCGGGGCACGACCGGGTGCAAGGCTTCGTGCTGCGACCGCCGGGCTTTGACCCCAAGAAGACCTATCCCGTCCTCTTCCTGATCCACGGCGGGCCGCAGGGGGCCTGGCACGACGAATGGCACAGTCGCTGGAATTATCAGATGTTCGCCGCGCCCGGATACGCCCTGGTGGCCATCAACCCCCGCGGCTCGACCGGCTTCGGCCAGCGCTTCACCGACCAGATCAGCCAGGACTGGACCGGCAAGGTCTACGAAGACCTGATGAAGGGCCTCGACTTCGCCCTCGACAAGTATCCGTTCCTCGACAGGACGAAAGTCGCGGCGGCGGGCGGATCGTACGGCGGTTTCATGGTCAACTGGATCTGCGGCCACACCGACCGCTTCAAGGCCCTGATCAGCCACGCCGGCGTCTTCGATCTCGTGAGCATGTACGGCAGCACCGAGGAACTGTGGTTCCCCGAGTGGGAATACGGCGGCCTGCCCTGGAACCGCGGCGAGCATTACCGCGAACGATCGCCCAGCACCTACGCTCAGGCCTTCCGCACGCCCACGCTGGTGATCCACGGGGGTCTCGATTTTCGCGTGCCCGACGCCCAGGGTCTGGGCATGTTCACCTGTCTCCAGCGCCTGGGCGTACCCAGCCGCTATGTCTGGTTCCCCGACGAGGGACACTGGATCTTGAAGCCCCAGAACAAGATCGTCTGGTGGCGCGAGGTGCACAACTGGCTGGGAAAACATCTCAAGTAGGGTCCGCTGTGCGGACCGGTTCCCATCAGGGAAAATACCTCAAGTAGGGTCCGCTGTGCGGACCGGTTCCCATCTACGTTACTCAAGTAGGGTCCGCTGTGCGGACCGGTCCTCCACCAAACCGTACAATTGGTTTTCACGTGATTGAACTTGAAAACATCACCCAGCACTATGGCGTTCGGCCGGTTCTCCGCGGCATCAGCCTGACGGTCAGTCGCGGGGAGCTGGTGGTCATTCTCGGCCCCAACGGCATGGGCAAGACGACCCTCCTCGGCGTCATGGCGGGCGTGCTCTCTCCTCAGCGGGGAACGGTGCGGATTGCTGGACTGGCCAGGCGCGGGTCGGTCGAGGATGAGCTGGCCATCCGCAAGATGTCGGTCTACCTGCCGGATCAGCCCTGGCTCCCCGCGGCGCGTACCGGCCGCGAGTTCCTGCTGGCCGTGGGCCGGCTCTACGACGTCGACGACGAGCGGTTGATGGAACACGTCGATCATTTGCTTGACCTGTTCGATCTGCACGACCAGGGAAACAGCCCCATCCCCACGTATTCGGCGGGTCAGAAGAAGAAGATCGCCCTCTGCTCGGCGCTCGTGACCGAGGCGCCTGTGCTCTTCCTGGACGAGCCGTTCTCCGGCGGGCTCGATCCGGCGGGGCTCCTGGCGCTCAAGCGCATCTTCCAGCATCACGCCCGCCGCAAGGAGCTGACGATCGTGCTCACCAGCCCCGTTCCCGAGCTGGTCGAGGAGATCGCCACGCGGATCATCGTGCTGCATGAGGGCGAGATCCTCGCCTTCGACACGCTGGACGGCCTCCAGCGGATGACCGGCTGCCGGGGCTCGCTGGCCGACGTCCTCGAACGGTTGATCTTCCCCGACACCACGCGCAAGCTCGACGCCTATTTTCAGGACTTCCGCCGATGATCGCCCGCTTGCGCCAGATCTTGCCGCACCGGTTGACGATGGTCTTCTTCGCCGCGTTGTTCCTGCTCCTCGAGGGACCGGTGCTCTATGTCGAGTGGAAGATGGGACTGCGGGTCCCCGGCCTCAAGGTTCGGCCCGGCACCATGATCATCCTCTTCGCCGCGGCATTTTATGGATTTCACCGTGCCGTCGTGCCGCACCCTTTCTATCGCGCTGACTATCGCAAATGGCTCGAAATGACGCCCTGGACCGTGCACAAGCCGCTGCCAATGGGCCCGGTTTCGCTCGTTCTTGAAGACAGCCTGATCCTGGGCATCCTGATGCTCTTGACCTGGACCCAGCCAGTGCGGCTTTCTATTCGTGTTTTGAACACGTTTTTGATTTCCCATTCACTCTTCCTGACCGCGGCGTTCTGGTCCACGGGCGTGGGGACCTTGGGCTACCTCGCGCTCTTCGGGCTCGGGCTGGCGGTTCGCTTCTGGTATTCGCCGTGGGTCTGCTTCGCCCTGGCAACGGCGGTTTACCTGGTGGTTCACGAGGGGCTCTGGCAATCGCTCGCCCGATTCCCGTGGAAATTGGAACGAGAGTGGTACGACGCATTCTTGGAACGAGAGCGGTACGACGCATTCAACGACCGGGCGCGCGCGGACAAGCTGGTTGGTCCCTCCTGCGGCTGGCCGTATGACAGGCTTTTGCGGGACGTGAAATCGGCTGAGAAGTACCGGCTGGGCAGCCTGGATGCCGTGCTCATCAGCATGCTCGCCGGCTGGTGGGTCTCCTGCTTGGTCGCGCTGGTTTTCGATCCCAGCGCGAGAGTCGACATGGGTGACTTTGCCTTCACCCTATGCCTGATTTTCGCGCCTCTCGTCCGGCTGCTCGCCTTCGTGAAGTACTACCGATCGCCGATCAGCTTCTGGGGGCGCATTCGGACCTGGCGGTGGATCATTCCGGGCTACGATCGCTGCCTGGTTGGCCCGGCGCTGGCGGTCGTGGCCGCCGGAAGCGTGTTTGGTCTTTGCCAGGAAGCGTCCGTTTCCCTGGAAATCGCCTCGTCGCTGGGGATCACCACCGTCTTGCTCGTCACCTTGACCACGCCGCCCGGGCTCAGAGAATGGAGATTGACCGGCAAGCATCGCATGGTCCCGGGGCCGTAGGTCGAGGGACCGCACTGGGAATTCGTCAAGGTCGGCTGACACAGGGAGTCCTTGATTGCCAGAAATCAGCATGAAGTACCGGCTTCGTCCTTCGGTCCTCCTCCGCCGGGGATGCCCGCGGTGCGGCCATGCCATCTTCCGCGAGCTGTTTGCCATGAACGAGGTCTGTCCCGGCTGCGGGCTCGACTTCGACCGCGGCCAGCCAGGGTACTTCACCGGGGCGATGTACGTCAGCTACGCGCTTGCCGTCCCCCTCATCGCGCTGCTAACATTAATTGAACATCTGCTGATTCCGAGCTGGTCGCTGTTTCGCCTCGTGCTCTGGGCGTGGGGGATCTCCGTGCTGCTTGCTCCCTGGATCTGGCAATATTCGCGAACGATCTGGGTCCACTTCGATCAGTGGGTTGATCCCATCGCCGACGACAGCCAGGAAACGACGACGAACCGAGGAACCGAGACAAATGACACGCACTGACGGGGCACGCCAGCGGCCGATCGTGGAAGTCGCCAGAGACCTGGACATCGCCGAGGACTTCCTCGAGCCCTACGGCCGCGACAAGGCCAAGGTCCGCCTCGAGGCGCTGGCGGCTGCCGGACGCGAACCGGGCAAGCTGATCCTGGTCTCGGCCGTCACCCCCACGCCGGCCGGCGAGGGAAAGACCACGATGTCGATCGGCCTGGCGCAGGGCCTGCGGAGGATCGGCAAGCGGGCGGCCCTGGCGCTCCGCCAGCCGTCGATGGGGCCGGTTTTCGGCCGCAAGGGGGGCGCGACCGGCGGCGGGGCCAGCCGGGTTGAGCCGTCGGACACCATCAACCTCCAGTTCACCGGCGACTTTCACGCCATCACCTCCGCGCACAACCTGCTTGCCGCCGCGATCGACAACCATCTGCACTTCCGCGACTTCAACCTCGACCCCACCAAGGTGCTCTGGAAGCGCGTCCTGGACGTGAACGACCGGGCGCTGCGGCATATTGTCATCGGGCTGGGCGGACCGACCCAGGGCATCCCTCGCGAGAGCGGCTTCGACATCACGGCCGCCAGCGAGGTCATGGCCGTCCTCTGCCTGGCCGACTCGCGCGAGGACCTGCGGTCGCGGCTCGACCGCATCCTGGTCGGATTCACCAACAGCGGCGAACCGGTGCTGGCGCGGGACCTCCGCGTGGTCGGATCGATGGCGGCGCTGCTCCGGGAAGCGATCAGGCCCAACCTGGTGCAGACGACCGAATCGGTGCCGGCCTTCGTCCACGGGGGGCCGTTCGCCAACATCGCCCACGGCTGCAACTCGGTGCTCGCCACGCGGATGGCCCTGAACCTGGCCGATTACGCCGTGACCGAGGCCGGCTTCGCCTTCGACCTGGGAGGGGAGAAGTTCTTCGACCTCAAGTGCCGCTCGGCTGGGCTCAACCCGTCGGCGGTGGTGATCGTGGCCACCATTCGCGCTCTCAAGATGCACGGCGGGGCCCCGCTTGATGAAACCAAACAGCCCAACTCGGCCGCCGTCGCGCGGGGCCTGGTCAATCTCGCCGCGCACCTGGACAGCGCCGCGCACTTCGGCAAGCCGGTGGTCGTGGCTATCAACCAGTTCTCCACCGACACCGTCGAGGAGCATTCCCTGGTTCACAACTTCTGCGCGGATCGCGACGTCCCCTGCTCCACGGCCAACGTCTTCGGCGAAGGAGGCCGCGGAGCGGCCGACCTGGCGGAAAAGGTCGTGACGGCGACGGCCGTCCCCGAGACGCCGCTGACCACCCTCTATCCGCTCGACTGGCCGGCTGAGCGGAAGATCGGCGAGATCGCCCGCGTGATGTATGGCGCGGCGGAGGTGAACATCCAGCAAGAAGCCGAATCAAAGCTCAAGAAGGCCAGGAAGCTGGGCTATGGCCTGCTGCCGATCTGCATGGCCAAGACCCAGGATTCGCTCTCGGACAATCCCAAGCTGCGGGGCCGTCCCCAGGGCTTCACGGTGCACGTCCGCGAAGTCGAGATCGCCGCGGGCGCGGGGTTCCTGGTGGCACTGACCGGCGAGATCACGCGCATGCCCGGCCTGCCCGAACGCCCCGCCGCCGAGCACATCGACATCGACGCCGACGGCCACATCACCGGGCTCTCGTGATCTCGCTCACCCAGGGCTCCGCCGATCACTCTGCCGTGCGTTAGGTGCCTCAGCTCCGGATTGAAACACCCCATTTCGACAATACCGGGCCCGGCCCGCTTTCCGCCCTCACCGGCGGGGAAGGGCGTCCCGGCTTTTGAGGGCGACGTGTCAAACGCGCTATGTCCCCGTTTCGGTTCTAGAGCGGTTTGCAGTCGGCTTGCGCACTCATTGAATATCGTAGGGTCCGCT
>JBMFUH010000114.1:3614-11379 GCA_049966735.1 Isosphaeraceae bacterium | reverse complement strand
GTGTTCGGCACGTGGCCGATGGCCAGGAAGAGACCGTCGATCTTGAGGTCGCGCGTGGAACCGTCCTTCGTCGACTTGAGCCGGACGCCGGTCAACACGTTCACGGCGCCTTGCTTCTCGCCGAGCATCGAATCGACCAACGAGTTCCACGCCATCTCGATCTTGGGATTGTTGTTGAGTCGATCTTGCATGACCTTCGAGGCCCGCAGGGCGTCACGACGGTGAATCACGGTCACCTTGGTGGCGAAGCGGGTGAGGAAAGTCGCTTCCTCGACGGCCGAATCGCCGCCACCGACCACCGCGATCTCCTTGCCCCGGTACAGTGCCCCGTCACAGGTTGCACAGGTGCTCACCCCGTTGCCGCGATACGGCCCCTCGATGCCCAGCCAGCGGGCCGAGGCTCCGGTCGCCACGATGAGCGCATCGGCTGTGTACTCGCGGATGGTTCCGCTGGACGCGTCACCGCTGGGGTCGTCGGTCGTCTGAACGCGGAACGGCCGACGGGAAAGATCGACCTTGACGGCCGTTTCCCACCGCGTCTCGGCTCCGAATCGCTGGGCCTGCTTCCGCATGAGCTCCATCAGCTCGGGCCCTTGGATCCCTTCGGGAAAGCCCGGGAAGTTGTCGACCGAGGTGGTAAGCGTGAGCTGCCCTCCCGGCTCCTTGCCCTCGAAGACGAGCGGAGAGAGGTTGCCCCGCGCCGCGTACAAGGCAGCGGTCAGGCCGGCCGATCCGGACCCGATGATGATCACGGTCATATGAGTATCGGACATCAGTTCCTCAAGGTCTGAAAGCGTGCATGACTTGATTCAATCGTCCAGAGCCACGTTGTGAGTTCCGAGTATACAGCCGATCTCTGGCGAGGTGCGAGGGACCGGCTCGGGAAACCGGTGTCGACGTGATCCCCACGGATCTGCGCCGCTGCTTTTTCCCGAGCCGGAGAATGTAACCTAGACTGCATAGAGAGGCGGTTGTTGCGACGACTGAAGAGGTATCCCGTGTAACGACCCGTCGCGGGTTGAGACCGATCACATCGGTGTCTGAAGGAAGGATGTCATGCTGGTGCTGACTCGGAAGTTGATGGAAAAGCTGTTTATTGGAGACAACATCTGCGTGACCGTTGTCCGTCTGGAGGGCGGTCAGGTCAGGCTGGGTATCGAGGCTCCCCGGGAAGTGGCCGTGGTCCGGGCCGAACTTGTTCCCGAACGCGATCGGGACACCGTTCGTACCCGTGGCGGATACAAGAGCCCTGGACAGGCCCCCGAGATGAACTTCAGGCATTCACCAGTCTCGGCTCATGAAAGCGATAGCCGACGCCGCGGACGGTTTCGATGAGTTCGCCAGCTTCCCCCAGCTTTTTCCTCAGGCTTTTGATGTGTACGTCGATGGTGCGTTCCAGAACGATTGCATCTTCCCCGATCGCGGCGTCCATCAGCTCATAGCGGGTGAAAGCCCGACCCGCCTGCCGGATCAGCACCTCGAGCAGGCGAAACTCGGTCGGTGTCAGGGGCAACTCGACATCGCGATGGAAAGCCCGATGACTGTGGCGATCGATGACGACGCCCTGACTCTCGATGACGGTCCCGGCGGGAGCTTCCTCCTGTACCTGAACCCGCCGCAACTCCTTCTTGATCCGCTGGATCAGCACCTTCATGCTGTAGGGCTTGGTCACGTAGTCGTCGGCGCCGGTGGCGAAGCCGACGAGCTGATCGGACTCCTCGGCCTTGGCCGTGACCATGATGATGGGAATGTCGCGGGTCCTTGAGCCCATCCTCAGCTCGCGACAGACCTCTAGCCCCCCCTTGAGGGGGAGCATCAGGTCCAGGACGATCAGGTCCGGCAATTTCAACTGGGCCTGCCGCAGCCCCTCCTGTCCATCGTAGGCGACCAGCACCTCAAAACCCTCGCGGGCCAGGTTGGCCGTCAGAGGCTCCACGAGCGCCCGCTCGTCTTCAATCACCAGAATCTTCGGTTTCGGCATGGCAGCAAACCATCCCCGTCATGTCGCCTCGGGATATCCTGTCGATCCTTTATTCTAAGACAAGGGGTGTCCCAAATATGAAGGAATCATGAAGAAATCGTGAAGAAAGCAACACGCACGCACGCTGGCAATCACAGGCGGCCCGGGCGATCGGCGCAACGCCTCACTCGCTCCGGGTGCGCGTCTCCATTGGCCGTGGTGGGTTCGTTTTGTCAATTTCGCTCCAGCCCAGCCGGCGGTGGGTTCGTTTTGTCGGTTTCAACAAAACGGAAAGCTGGCACCGGAGTGCCCTCGGACAATCTCGTGAAAAGTGTGACATTGTGTGACATGGCCCCGTCCGTCGCCTCACAGTCTCGGACAATCTCGAGAAAAGTGTGACATTGTGTGACGTGGCCCTTTCTTGCCAAGCTGTAGTGAGCCAACAAACCTCCGCGAATCGCCCCCACCCGTGGGCGTTCTCAAGGCGCACTACGCCTGCTGACATTGTACCATCTTCCCACGAACTCGGGCCGAACTCACGGCCGTTTTCCCTGCTGATCAGAACCCGGTCAGTTCGAGCCAACTGAACCGCTCATCCACCGATGCATTCGCATCGGCCCCGGCCGACGATCAAACCGCCCGTGGCAAAAAGAGAAATCTAACCGCCAGCCCTCTTGACACCGCGGTCAACTGTACTAAGATAACTAATACAGTTAGACACGGTGGGTACGATGCAGTATGAAATCAGCAGTACAAGCCGGGTTCCGATTTACCAGCAGCTCGTGCGGCAGGTGCGCGAGGGGATCGCCCGGGGCGACCTGAAGCCGCAGGACCAGTTGCCCTCGGTCCGCCAGCTTTCCCGCGACCTGGTCGTCAACCCGAACACGATCGCACGCGCTTACACCGAGCTGGAACGCGAGGGGCTGCTGAACAATCGTCCCGGACGCGGGGTGTTCGTGGCCGAGCCCAAGGATGAGCTGACCGAGGAAGCCCGGCGGCGGCGGTTGCTCGAGAGTCTGGACCGGTTCCTCACCGAGGCCGTGCACCTGGGCTTCGCGGAGGACGAGGTCGCGCGGCTCGTGGTCGATCGGTCGCGGCAGTATCAGTGGAATCCCGCGAAGACCGCGGCGAACTGAGCGGAAAGGTCCTTCCATGACGTATGCCATCATGACCGAAAAGCTGACGAAATATTACGGCTCGCGGTGCGTGGTCGACCAGCTCGCCCTGCGCGTGCCGGCGGGCAGCGTCTATGGCTTCCTGGGACGCAACGGGGCCGGCAAGACGACGACGATCAAGATGCTTCTGGGCATGGTCCAGCCGAACTTCGGCAAGGTGGAGCTGCTGGGTCACGAGATCGCCGCCTTATCTGCCGAGGTGAAGGACCGCATCGCCTACCTGGCGGAGGGGCATCCGCTTTACGGCTGGATGACGGTCGCCGAGGCCGGTCGATTCGGCCGCGCCTTTCATCCCGGCCGCTGGAATCAAGCCCTCCTGGACCAGGTGCTCGACCACTTCGAGATCCCGCCGCGGGCCAAGCTGCGCCGGCTCTCGCACGGCCAGCGGGCGAACGTCGCCTTGGCCCTGGCGATTGCCCCCGATCCCGACCTCTTGATCCTGGACGACCCGACGCGGGGCCTCGACACGGTAGCCAGGCGCGATTTCCTGATTGCGATGATCCACCTGGTTCAGCGGCAGGGGCGGACGATCCTCTTCAGCTCGCACATCCTGGCCGATGTCGAGCGGGTCGCCGACCGGATCGGCATCCTCGTCGATGGCGTGCTCCGCGTCGACTGCCCAACCGAGCATTTCAAGCAAAGCGTGAGCAAGCTGGTGCTCGAGTTTGCCGGTCGTCCGCCGGCGTTCCCCGGCTGTGAGGGGCTCGTCCAGGCCTGGGAAGTCGGCCACAAGTTGGAGCTGGTGATCGTGGGTTTCGACGAATCACAGCGCCGGGTCATCGAGTCGCTATCGCCGCTGGCCTGGGACGTGGTGGGGCTGAACCTGGAAGACGCCTTCGTCGACTACACCCGCGGGCCCAGGCGATCGCTGCCCGTCTTCGGCGAAGAGGTGACCGCCAGTCCGGAAAGCAAGACCGATCGGGGGGCAGCATGATCATGAGCACACGCAAGAGTTCTCTTCCGCGTTCCTTCCTTCTGGCCCTGACCCTGGCGTTCGGGTTTGGGACGGCCTGGTTCCTGCTCGCGATCTGGTTGGGGGAAACGACCCTCAAGGCGTGGTCGGGAGCGAACCGGGCTCCATATGAATTTCTCGAGGTCGCGGCCGACGGCACGCCTCTCATCCGCAGCGTCCGGAACGACAATCTGTATCAGGTGACCTTTCGCGATCTGAGCGGGCAGCTTCACGAGGGCGTGAAGCAAGAAGACTTGCTCCCTGCCACGCAGCTACGCGGTGAGCGATCCTGGCGTCCCCCGCTCGCGCAGATGAATTGGAACCAGAGAATCAAGATGTTCATGGACGAGCGCCAGCCAACCGCCATCTGGTACTTCGTCCACGACGGCAAGGAGGACGGTTCCGGCTATTTCGTGGGCTACGAGCGCGAGAGCAAGCGTAAGATCGGCTACATCGGCCTTTCGGGATTTCGCTCGCGGCCTGTGCCGAGCGAGGATCGGATCCCCGTGCGTGGCGAGCTGATTCGCGCGTTCGAATACTGGAGCTCCGTGCCCATCTGGAACGGGACAGGGAGCAACTGGAGGTTGCATCCGGATTCCTGGGACCTGCCGCCGCGTCTGGTCCACGTACCATCCGGGAACCAACTGCGCGTCGTCGACCTCTCCGAGCGCTCCGTCAGAACCGTCTTCGAAGCGCCCGAGCTGATCGTCTCGTCAGGCGTTCCAATGCTCTCATCGTATGCCGGATTCAAATCCAGGAAAGAACAACCGGTCGTTGTCCAGTCCGGGCAGAAGGTCTACAAGCTCGATCACCACTACAAAGTCATCGGTACGTTCACAATTCCTCCCGAGGTCGAAGGCAATCACGCGATCACCTGGTACGAGATCGAGGGCGACCGCGCTCTCGTCCAGTGTGCGACGCATCGAAACGACCTGGAATCCCGTGGACGCGACGTCGCGATCCAAACCCTCTACCGGATCGCGAAGGACGGGACGATCCAGGAGACCATCGAAGTTTCGCTGCACACCGGATGGCCTATCAGTGAGCAGGCAGGGGTGGCCCTGACGATCCTGAGCCTGCCTTCGCCCGCTTTCCTGCTCGGCATCGGGTTCGCGAGCCTGGCAGCGTTCCATCCGGTTCAGGAGTATGGCGCGGAGATCGGAACTGTCCTGAAGCAGTCGTGGCCCTGGCTGCTGGCTGTGCTGGCACTTTCGGCCGTCCTGGCGGCGATTGCCTGGCACCAGTCGCGAGCGCTGGGGCTGGCCCGCCGCGAGCGGATCGTCTGGGCGGCCTTCGTGCTGTTCTTCGGCGTGCCCGCGTTCGCGGGTTTCTGGCTCCATCGTCGCTGGCCGGTCCGGGAGCGTTGTCCGCATTGCCAGGCGCGTTCGCCCCGCGATCGCGACCTCTGCGCGGCGTGCGGTGAGCCGTTCCCGGCCCCGTCGCTGAGAGGAAACGAGATCTTCGCCTGAGGTAACAAATCGTAGGGTGGGTCAGCCGGCGAAGTCGGCGCAACCCACCGTGAGTGCCGGTGGGTTGCGCGTCGCTTGGCGACGCTGGCCCACCCTACCGGTCAGAGGAGGGCTCCATGGTCCTGGCACTGTTGAGAAAAGAGCTTCGTGAGACGGCGGCCTTCGCGGCGCTGGCGCTGGTTGCCTATCTCGTCTACGTGAGCAAGCTGATGGGCATTGGAGGGACCTTTCTCCCCGCGCTCCTGAGCTATCTGCCTGGGATGAGCGGACCACCGGTCGAAATTCCGTTCGTTCAGGACAGTTTCACGACGCTCTTGTTCTTGATCGGCGCTGCGCTGGCGATTGCCCTGGGTTTCCGGCAATCGGCCTGGGAGCCGCATCAGGGGACGGCCCTTTACCTGCTTCACCTGCCTCTTTCCCGACGAACCATCATCGCGACGAAGCTGCTCGCGGGCGTCGGCCTGCTGCTTCTGTGCAGCCTGCTGCCGATCCTCATGTATGCCGTCTGGGCGGCCACGCCCGGAACGCACGCCGGCCCGTTCGAGTGGATGATGACGGGTTCGGCGTTCCAGACGTGGATGATCTTGCCGCTCTTCTATCTCGGGGCGTTCGCCAGCGGCATCCGCCCGGCGCGCTGGTTCGGCTCGCGGCTGCTGCCGCTTATCTCGGTCGCGCTCCCCGCGACCTTGTGCTATATCGTCGGGCCGTGGTGGCTGGTCGGCTTGCCACTCCTCTGCCTCACGGCGGCCGTGCTGGTCAGCGACATTCTCTGGGTCGCCGGAACGCGGGATTATTGAGAACCGATTATAGATGATTATCTTGAAAAAACTGGACAAGATTGGAATTTTGTCCCACGAATGCGGCCATCATTTCGCCGATTCCACGGGTAGCATTTGTCGCCTGGCGGCCTTAAAATTTCCTTCTGGCGTCCGTGATCGAAGCAATGGCGTGATCCATGCATGTGCGGATTTGATTGGGTGTACATTTCCCAGGAATACTCCATGCGCAAGGCAAAGCGGTACCAGCCCCAGATCGAGGACCTCGAGTCGTTGACGTTGCTCTCGGGGGGTTTTGCCGGAATGCACGGTCCCGCCGCGTCGATCGCGACGTTGGCGATCGCCGAGCGCCGGCAAGTCGACGCTTTCCTGCACCTCAACGGCACGTTAGCGGGAACCTATCAAGTCGTGTCCGGCATGTCGGACGTGGGCCACATTTACACGCTTGCCGGTGACGGCTTCATCAACCCGCTGGGGCAGGCTCACGGCACGGGCGATTTCAACCAGCTCGGCTTTGTGGCCCGGGGGAGGACCCATGGCCAGATCGCGCTAACCACGTCACGGGGAAGTCTGACACTGACCTTCAAGGGCCCACTCCAGAAGGGGTTCGCTCCCCTGCCGTATGTATTCTTGTTCAAGATCACGAGCGGTTCGGGAGCGTACCCGCGCGACAGGGGACATGGCATCGCAATCTTGCTGACTGGCCTGCCCTCTCCCAGCGCGGACCACCATGGTTTCACGCTGGCCCTGGTTCCCTGAGCCCACGGCATCGGCCCTGGTAAGAACGGGCCTGGAGATTTCGCGGGGAGGCAGCCTCTCCGCCCGTGGGACAAGATTGGAATCTTGTCCCACGCATAGGGACCTCAGCGGCTCTCGAAGAGCGCGACGCTGGCGGTGAAGCCGTGGAGGAAGTTCTGGCCGCCGATGGGACCTCCCGTTGCTTCGGCATCAGGTCCAACCCCAGCTACTCTATCCTTTGGCGGAGAATCCGCGGGCTTCAACCGGACAGATTTCGCCCGCCGATCGTTTTGACGTTGCCTGACCGAAGCCAAGCAACGCAAACATTGAAGTCATCAGTCCAGTCTTCGTTCGGAACCGGTGAGACTGGTTGGAACTTGAGGAGGAGGTTCGGATCATCTGGCCGAGGCAAGAGCCACTTGGCAACGGTGAACATAAAAGCGTCCCACCTTGAAACTGAGGGCTCCATCGACACGGCCAACACGTCGAATTCTCCGAATCGGTACGGCCGCGTGTCCTCTTTGGTCTGCGGGTCCTTTCCCCCTCGCGTTTTTTGCGTCTCTACCGCGAACATCTCCCCAGATAGCCATTTGTAGCCCTGGCTTGCCATCATGGGTTTTCCGCCCTTCTTCCTTTGGAGCTTTACCTGAACCCTCACTCGGCCAACGCTGTCTTCCAGCAAATAGTCATAGGGA
>JBMFUH010000114.1:0-3604 GCA_049966735.1 Isosphaeraceae bacterium | reverse complement strand
GGAGGGTCATTCGTCGTGGGCAGGCTAGCCCAACCCTTCAAGTTCCTGATCACGTTGATTTCAAAAGCTGACTCTGCAAGTACCCCCCGTATTCCCCGGAGCGTCAAGGGCCCCGCCCGGTCGATTGCCTCGAGAATCAATTCCGCCGGCGCTCCCAGCTTATCCTCTAGCGGGTGGACGGGAAACTCAGCCCTAAGTACATTGTAGATCTCGCGCCGACTTGACTTGTCACACGAATGTAGCAGCCCGAGAATTCGCTCGATCGTCTTATCATGGGAAGACTTAGGGCGGCCGGCAGGTCGCTGCTCGAAACCTAGGATTTCATGTCTGCTCACGAGAACGTGGCCACCTATCTCCAGAGTTCTCAGCCTTCCAAATCGAATGAGTTTGGAGATAGCTTGCCTCGACACGCCGCGCAGTTGAGCCGCCTCAGCTTGCGAGATCCAGTCCTCACCACTAACGTTCTCATTTGGAAAATTGGTTGACAATGTAAACCATCTCGGTTAGACTGAGTACTGTAAAGACTGGGGCATTGACTAACGGCCGATCTCGGTCGATATCAGTTCCTACAAGATTAGCTGGCGGACATTAAGATGGATCAACCAATACGAGAAGGAATACTCCAGAACCAGCTCTCCTTCGGCCCTAAGGGAAGGCTGCAGGTGCCGGGAATGGAACCCTATTACAGCACTTCTCTTGGTCAGGCGTATCTAGCAGATTCCCTTTCCGTCCTCAAGAAGTTGCCAGACGAATCGATCAACGTGGTCCTAACGTCGCCACCCTATGCATTGCATTTCAAGAAGGAATATGGCAATGCGGATAAGAGCGATTACGTCCAGTGGTTCTGCGATTTCGGAAAGGAAATCCTCCGCGTCCTCAAAAGTGACGGCAGCTTCGTTCTGAATATAGGCGGGAGCTACAATCCCGGCACGCCCACCCGCTCTCTCTATCATTACAAGCTGCTCATCGAGCTTGTCGAGACTGTCGGATTCTACTTGGCACAGGAGTGCTTCTGGTACAACCCGGCCAAAATGCCAATGCCCGCTGAGTGGGTGACCGTCCGACGCATTCGCGTTCGCGACTCTGTGGAGTACGTCTGGTGGCTGGCCAAGTCACCCTGGCCAAGAGCAAATAACCGAGCCGTCCTAAAGCCGTATAGTAAGGACATGGAGCGTCTCAACAAGAAGGGCGTACGCCGGACAGTGCGACCCTCCGGTCACAACATCAAATCGAGCTTCAGCGGGATTGACGCAGGGGGCTCGATTCCGCCCAATGTCGTCGAGGAAGAGTTGCCGAGTGATTTCCTTAGATTTGGCAACAATGCGGCCAATGACACCTACACGACGCGGTGTAAGGAGTCTGGACTTAAGATCCATCCTGCGAGGTTTCCCGCAGCTTTGCCGGAGTTCTTCTTCAAGATGCTCACCGAGCCAGGTGACCTCGTATTGGATCCGTTCGCAGGATCAAACACCACGGGGGCAGTGGCCGAGTTGCTCGGCCTGCAATGGATCGCTGTAGAGGTCGTCGAAGCCTACCTCGAGGCTAGCCGGTTTCGGTTTTTTGTTTAAGCTCGTTCGAAGAGCGCGACGCTGGCGGTGAAGCCGTGGAGGAAGTTCTGGCCGCCGATGGGACCGATCTCGCCCATGGCGAAGAAGCCGGCGACGGGAATGGGCCCGCAGATTTCGTGGATCAGCTTGACGTCGTGATCGGCCTCGTCGAAGAGCCTGGTCCCCCGGCCGTTGCAGGTGAAAAGGAGGGCCCCGAGCGGAGGCGACAGCCCGGGAAACTGCTCGCGGGCCGAGAGCAGGTTCTCGCGCAGGTCCTCATCGGCGGTCTCGGCGTCGCGCACGTGAAACTGGACCGTCTGGCCCACCCGGACCAGGTCGGTGATCTGGATGGCGCCGGAGTCGTCGGCGCCAGTCACGTTGCGGACCAAGAAGTCGCCGCGCTGGAATTTTTCCTGGTATTCATTGATCACCCGGCCGATGTGCAGGCCGTCCTGGATGCGCCGCTGGTCGTCGTCGGAGAGTTCCTGAAACATCTCGCGGAGCACATCGAGGGCCGGTCGCCGGCCCAGTTCGCGGATCACGTTGTGCTCGGCCCGGGTCACGATCATCGTGCGGCCGACCGGACGGCAGCCCTGACTGACGACGGTCCGCAGATTGAGTCCTCCGCCCAGCAGCATCCCCACCGCGCCGTCGCAGTAGGCCTCGCCGTCCAGCACGAGCTGGTTCGCCCGAGGAACCTGGCTGCCGCTGGCGTTGCCGCCGATCACCCTGAGGCCGGGGGCCTGCTCGTTCAGCCGCTGGAGCAAGTCTTCGGTCCGGAACGAGAACGGATCGGCCAGCAGCAGCAGCGCGGCCTTCTCCGGCTCTGGCAGGCTTTCGAAGTTTTGGAGAGTGGCGCCGGCCGGTTCGTCGAGCCGGACTGGCCGCAACGACACTCCCGGCAGGCTGATCGCCCAGAGGGCCAGTCCCGGCGAGCCTTCAACCTCGCGATCCTCGCCCACCAGCGATTCCGCCGTGCAACCCAGCACGTGGCGGGTCCGGCCCCGCTCGTTGAGCTCGAGCGAGATCCGCCCCAGCTCATCGGCATGATGCATCGAGGAAAAGAGGACGCAGAGGTCGGCCGTGTCACCGCCCAGGCCCTTCTCCAGCTTCTCCAGAACCTGCCGGAACGCGGACTCCGAGGCGCGCGCCGTGGATAATGCCGAAACGCATTTCATGCCCGCTTTCCTCCCCTGGAATGGAAGCACGGAAAACCGCCGCGACGGCGAACACCGGTCCCGGCTGCGCCGCGATGTCCCGGACCCGCGGCCCGCACATGCGAGTCTGCATAAGCCGGCTTTCCCTCGTTCCCCAATCGCAATATAATCTGTGTGGCGAGCTTGCTCCACCACCTCCGTCCCGCTCGGATCGGGGTCGGTTCTGGATATCCTTGAGAGCCACGAACTTGTGCTCACAGCCCTGTGATGTCGCCAGGCCGGCCGGGGCGGTTCAACCTGTCCCCGGGTCAGGTGCCGCTGGGCCAGACCGGTCTCGTCCGCCCAAGCACGCGTCGTCTCACCGCGGGAACCGTCCCGACCAGCACAACCGACCTGCCGCTCTGGCCCGACGGCCTCACTCAATGCCACCGGATTTTTCGCATGGCCTTTGACCCCAAATACATCCGTAATTTCTCGATCGTCGCTCACATCGACCATGGCAAGAGCACGCTGGCCGACCAGTTGCTCCTTCAGTCCGGCGCGATCACCCAGCGCCAGTTTCGCGAGCAGTTGCTTGACGACATGGATCTCGAGCGCGAGCGTGGGATCACCATCAAGGCACGCGCCGTGGCGATCAATTACACGCTCGACGGTCAGACGTACGAGTTGAACCTGATCGATACTCCCGGCCACGTCGATTTTCATTACGAGGTCTCGCGCAGCCTGGCAGCCTGCGAAGGAGCCATCCTGCTGGTGGATGCAACCCAGGGTGTGCAGGCCCAGACAGTGGCCAACGCCTACCTGGCGGTCGGCAGCGATCTGGCCATCGTTCCGGTGCTGAACAAGATCGACATGCAGGCGGCGCGCCCGGATGAGATCAAGGAAGAGATCATGCACACG
>JBMFUH010000113.1:0-11381 GCA_049966735.1 Isosphaeraceae bacterium | reverse complement strand
TCGCTACCGTTCTGGAAAGTGCTGTCGCGACGAGCCTCGGTTGCGAATGCCTCATCATCCATCCCCTCAAGATCGGTGATCGCCCGCAGTTCGTAAGAGGATGAGCCGAGATCGTCCGGGGCATGTTCCGCCGCGGCGTCCGTCGCGAACACGTGCCCATCGCCCAGGGTGGTGGTCGAGACGGAAACACGCAAAGTGAAACGGAATCGACACTTCGGACACGTGGCGAGGTGGTTGCGGCCCACCGCGGAATTCGGAATCCCACCCGAGTGGCCACATTCCGGACACTGGATGATCATCGGCGTCGCCTCCCCCGGTTCGAAACTCGTCCCTTGCACGCGTCAAGAATTGTAAGGGCCGGCAGCGGGGGCGGTCCAACAACAATGCCGATCAGTTCAATAAAAGCAACAGCCGGGTGAAGGAAGAGGAGAGCAGACAACGTGATCATCGGCTCACGACGGCCGCGCATAGGCGGCGACGATGGCTCGAGCCGTGCGCAGGCCGTCGACGGCCGCGCTGATGATTCCGCCGGCATAGCCCGCCCCCTCGCCGCAGGGGTAAAGTCCCGTGACGGCGGGGCTTTGCCGCGAGCTGGGATCGCGGAGAATCCGGACGGGGGAGCTGCCGCGGGCCTCCGGTCCGGTGAGGGTGGCATGCTTGAGTAAGAGGCCTTGGAACCGCCGGTCCATGACCGGTAGGCCGCGGACGAGCGCGCGGGCAACCCGCTCCGGCAGGCAGGCGTTCAGGTCGGTGGCGTGTGTGGTCCCTCGGCAGTAGTTGGAGGGGAGGCGCCCCGAACTCGTCCGGCCTCGCAGGAAATCGCGGACCCACTGGATCGGAGCGGCATAGGATCGGCCCGCCAGGAGGTAGGCCAGGCGCTCGTAGCGCTGCTGGAAGTGCACGCCGGCCAGCGGGTGGGAGCTGCCGGTCTCGGCGGGATCGATCGTGACGACCAGTCCGCTGTTGGCGAAGGGGGAATCGTGGCGGCTCTCGCTCATCCCGTTGGTGCAGAAGTAGCCGGGCTCGCTCACGCTGGGCATCACATAACCACCAGCGCACATGCAAAATGTGAACAGATCTCTCATTCCCGCACGGACCGACAGGGAGTAGTCGGCCGCCCCCAGCGCGGGATGGCCCGAGCGGTCGCCGTACCGGGCGGCGTCGATCTGTTCCTGGGGCTGCTCGATCCGGACGCCGAACTGGAACGCCTTGGGCTCGAGTGGAACACCTCGGCGCAGGAGCATACCATAGGTGTCGCGGGCGCTGTGGCCGACGGCCAGAACGGCGACCCGGGTCGGCAGATAGCCCGAGGTGGTGCGGAGACCGCGGAGTTGGCCGCCATCGAGATCGAGATCGTCGACGCGGCAGGAGAAGCGGACCTCGCCTCCCAACTCTTCAAGCTTGCGGCGAAGGGTGCGAACGACCAGGGGCAACCGGTTTGAGCCCAGGTGGGGACGATGCTCGTAGACGATGGATGGTTTGCCGTGGCAGTCGGCTAGGACCTCGAGCACGCGGGTCACGTCGGGCCCCGTGGCTCTGGAGGTCAGCTTGCCGTCGCTGAAGGTGCCCGCGCCTCCCTCACCGAAGAGATAGTTGCTCTCGGGGTCCACGGGACCGCCGGCGTCGAAGCGGCGGACGTCGGCGACGCGTTCCTTGACGGCCCGGCCGCGCTCGAGGATGAGCGGACGATAGCCCTGCGCTGCCAGGAGGTAGCCGGCGAAGAGTCCGGCGGGGCCCGCGCCGATGATCACGGGCCGGTGTTCCAGGGGCCGGGCGCCGGGCTCGGGCCAGGGAAAGGCTTCCGCGCCAAACGGCTGGATATCGGGATCGGACCGGGCCTGGACGCGGCGGGCCTCGTCGTCCGGCAGATCAACCTCGACGGAGTACGTGAAGTGAAGGTCGTCGTGCCGGCGCGCGTCCAGGCTCTTGCGGAGGATCCGCAAGCGGAGCAGGGCCTCGGGTTTCAGCTCCAGCCGTCGCGCGACGTGCTCGGGCAGGATTGCCTCGGGATCGTCGAGCTCCAGTCTGAGGTTGCTGATCTTGACCGACATTGACGGAGCTCCGCGGCCGAAATCCGGAATGCGGAATTCAGAATTGAATTCTGTCATTTGTCATTCGGCATTTGGCGTTCGGCGTTCCGCTATTCGAAGGATTGTGGGGCAAGCTGAGCGGACCAACTGCCCCGGCCATCGGTCCGCTCAGCGAGCCCTACGAGATTTGATCCGCGTGCAAGCCGTCTGCAAACCGCTCTACTCTTTCGCGGGGCGATCCGGCGTGCTGGCGAGGGGGCCGAAGCAGACCAGGGTGATGTCGTCGACCTGGACGTGGCCGGCCGAGAACTCGCGAATCTCCTGAAGGATCGCCCGGCCCACGGCCTCCGGTCCGCCGGAGGTTTCGGCGACGCGGCGGTTCAGCCGCGGGTTCTCGCGGGTATGGTACAGCTCTTCGCGGAGGTTGCGGGCGTCGGTCACGCCGTCGGAGTAGACGACGGCGACGTCGCCGGGTTGGAGATGGGTATGCTTATGTTTGTAATTCGAGGTGGGGAGGATGCCCAGGGGGAAACCGGCGACGTCCTCGCCGAACTCCTCGACGCTGCCGCCGGCGCGGCGGACGAGGATGGGAGGATGACCTGCCGAGCTGAACACCAACGTGTGCTGGTCTGGGTCGAGCACGCTCAAAGAGAGCGTGATGAACTTGTCGTCGATGCCGGCGGCGAAGAGCAGATGATTGAGTTCGGTGGCCGCCGCGCCCGGGGAGTTCTCAGTGAGGATGCAGTAGCGCGTGTCGCCGGAAAACTTGGCCATCATGAGCGCGGCGGAGACCCCCTTGCCCGAGACGTCACCCACGGCGACGGCGAATCGGTTGCCCGGCAACTGGACGAAGTCGTAGTAGTCTCCCCCCACCTCGTAGGCGGGGTCGTAGTGAGCGAAGAACTCGAAGCCGGGAAGCTCGGGAACCGACTGGGGGAGGAATCGCTTCTGCACTTGCTCGGCCAGTTTCAAGTCGCGATCGATACGTTCACGGGCGAGCAGCGATTCGTGAAGCGCGGCGTTCTGAATGGCGATGGCCGCCTGGCTGGCGACGGCGGTGAGCACGTCGAGGTCTTCCTGATGGAATTGCTTGCGGTCGCTGGTGTCGAGCTGGAGGATGCCCAGCGCCTGGCCGTCGGGAGTGAGCAGGGGCACGCACATCACCGAGCGGATCTTGAGGTCGGCGATCGAGGCGCTGGTGGGGAGGTTCTTGTCCATGCTGGCGTCCTGGCTGAGCACGGCCTTCTTCTGGACCAGGACGTGATTGACGATGGACCGGCTGATGCTCACCTGGGCCTCGTCGGCGGGCATCGCGCAGGGGGCGAACTGGGACCGCCGCGCCGGCCGGCAACGGAAGGCCTTGCGGATCAGCCGCTTGGTGCCGGGGTCGACGAGAATCAGGAAGAGCCGCTCGGCCTGGGGGAACAGTTCCATCAGGGAATCGAGGATGCGCGGGGCGACCTTGTCGATCTCGAGCTCGGTGGACAGGTTGCGGCTGATCTCGATGATGGCCTTGAGCTTGACCTCGGGCTTGACCATGCTGGCCATGGCGCTGGAGCGCGAGGCGTCGAGCGTATGGAGGTGGGGGAAGTCGGCGGCTTCGGCATCGGGGACGATCACGATGTCGCCGTTGTCGGTGTCCTCTCCGGCGGGGAGCTTGTGGTAAAACAGAAACTCGACGTCACAAATATTGATGCGGTCGCCGGGTACGAGACGATGCTTGTTGCCTGGAACCAGCTTGTTGTTATTGACCTTGGTCTGGTTGCGGGAATTGAGATCGGCAAGGAAGTAATCCTCTCCCTGGCGGCAGATCTCGGCATGCCGCCGGCTCACGCCGTTGGGATCCAGGACGATCTGGCAATGTTCGGGAGAGCGGCCGATTATGGTCCTCTCCTGTTTCAACTCGATGATCTGCCCGGCTGCTGAGCCGCCGACGCGTTTCAGTAAAGCCATGACTTCTTGCTCCTCAGGCGCGGGAGCGTCGCCCCGGGCGCCTCGTGCCTTGCTCCTACCGACCAGCCCACTCGGACACTTGCACTCTTTGGAGAAAGTTGAGCATGCGATGTTGCATACCAATGAGCTTCTCACGCTCAAGCCGCCGCATGGGAGCGCCTGGCTGAGAGGCCAGTTTGACGGCGTCGGCGAGCACCTCGACGCCGAATTCCAGGAGGCCGGGATCGAAGATTCCCGGCTCGCCGGAGGAGGACCGAGGCCGATCGTCGGGCAGGGCGACGCGGGCCATGCCGTCGGAGACGCCGTCCAGGTCCCTGGAGAGCAGCTTGATTGCCGGGTCGAGGATCTGGACGAGTTGGCGATCGGCCGTTTTGGCCCCTTGCCAGGTCGAGAGTTCCGCCTTCAGTTCGGTCAACCGATCGAGGTCGCCCCGGCGGTAGTAGAGTCGCGCGAGCTGGCGGTACGCGGGTGAGACCCACTCCGACGTATGGGGGAAATTGCCGGGGACCGCCAGCCATGCGGCCTCGAGATCGCCGGGGGGGACCCGGAACTGGGCCAGGCGGTACTGTTCCGCGGCGTTGTTCCCCTTGGGAATCGACGCCCATCTTGGCTCCAACCCCAATCCCGGCGGCCGCTTTGCCGTCTCGGCGTCGGTCGGCAAGACCGCCGGACGCGCGTTCCAGCCCAGGAGAAGGCCCGCCAGCAAAAAGACCGAGGCGATCAAGACCAGATTGCGCGGGCGGGTGAGTTGCCCACTGATCGCGGGCAGGGTGCTGGCCGCCTTGCCCATGGCCGAGAGCCCGGAACCGATCGCCATGGAAGCGGCCGGACTGGCGGTCTGGGCAGTCGACCTTTCGGGACGAGGCGTCTCGGAGCCACTCGCGTCCGGCACGCGAGGCAGAGACAGGGCGCTTTCCTCGCCGACCGACATCGCGGCCGGCTGCATCGAGCCGCGGATTTTCGCCAGGTCGGCCAGCATCTCGGCGGCCGATTGATAGCGCTGGGACGGGCTCTTGGCCATCAGCTTGAGGACCAGGCGTTCCAGTTCCACCGGAATCTCGGGACGATGAACGCGGAGGCCCAGAGGCTGCTCGTTGACGTGTTTCAGCGCAAGCGCGATCGCCGTCTCGGCCCGGAACGGCGGCTCGCCCGTGAGCATGTGATAGAACGTGACGCCCAGCGAATAGAGGTCGCTGCGGTGGTCCAGCGCCCGGCCCTGGGCTTGCTCGGGACTCATGTAGAGAGGCGTGCCCAACGTGGTGCCGGGCTGGGTGACGTGCATCCGGTCCGCGCCGGTGTCGCGGCAGAGCCCGAAGTCGGCAACCTTTACCCGCCCCTTGCGGGTGAGCAGGATGTTCTCGGGCTTGATGTCGCGGTGGACCAGTCCCACCTCGCCGGCCGCGCCGACCGCCAGGCCGGCCTGCCGCATGATCGACAGCGCCAGCGGGAGATCAAGGGCCCCTTTCCGATTGATGTACTCGCGCAGGTTCGTCCCCTCGACATACTCCATCGCGATGAAGCGAACCCGGTCCAGATTCCCCAGGGTATAAACGTGGACGATGTTGGGATGATTGAGCTTGGCGACCGCCGTCCCCTCCGCTTCAAAACGGGCGAGATAGGCGGGCTTGGAAAGCAGCTTGGGATGAAGGACCTTGAGCGCCACCGGTCGGTTCAGGCTGATCTGGGTTGCCAGGTAGACATGTCCCATGCCTCCATGACCCAGCAGCCGGTTCACCTGAAAATCGCCCAGGGTGGTGCCGGTCAGGTCACGAACGTCGTCGTCCGACGATTCGGACGACAGGTCCACGGTTTTCTCGTTTGTCCCTTGCCCCTGTTGAGCCATGATCCGACCCGACCAGCCAGGTAAGACGCGCGAAGGTGCGACTCCGGTTGTGAACGAGCATTTCCTGTGCGATAGTTTACAGGAAACCTTCGCAAGTCCGCAAACAGGAAAATGGCCGCGGTCAGAGCAGTCTGGCGTCTGCTGACCGACCAGCTGGTGATGCAATCGGCAAGCTGGCAGCTTGTCAAAAACAGTAAAGAATCCGTTGCTCGCCACGACCGAAACGTCTATCGTGTACGCAAATGGAAATCTCCCCGGGTGCGTAAAAGCGGAGGGCGAGTCATGCGGGAAACGCGGTGGCTCCGGGACATCCTAGGCCTGGCGTTCCTCATCGTCTGGGCGCCTGGCCCGGGTGTGACGGAAGCTCGGGCCCAGAACGGTGATGTCGCGTTCCAGGCATTTCTGGGACAGCCCAGCGGCCTGCCGAATCTTCCACCGCAGGGAGCCTGGGGCGAGGTCATCAACGTGACCAATCGTTGGCTCGTGATCCAGAACCACCAGGGGCAGCAGTTCCCCGTCGCCTTCGACGACATCCAGGAGTTCCTGATCCGCTGGCCCACCAGTCTTGACGCGCTGACCCTGCAGTCTATGGTCGAAGCCGTGGGGCCGTCGCCGGGTTCGAACATCCTCCAGGCCAGCCACATCGACGTCTTCGAGGGCTCCGACCGCACGCTGGTCGCTCCCACTTATAATAGCATCTTGCCGAACAACATGGTGGTGACAACCCTGGATCCCGGTTTCAACCGGTTCATGAACGCCTGGGACTACGCCGGGCAAAACATGCTCCATGGTTGGGCCTATCCTGTTCCCCCCAGTATGGCCACAATGCCCACCCGGCTGCACGTTGTGGGCAATGTCGTGGATCGCGGGAACCGACAGGTGCGAGTGGTCGTGCCCGGCAACAACTTCGCCACCATTGTCCCCGATGCCTCGGGGCAGATGACGATCACCCAAATAACCCGAGGACCCATGATCGCCACACCCGACGGTCCCAGGGTCGCCGTGCGCAAGGGAGACTTCGCCTTCATGCTGCCCCTTCAGGTCACGCCCAGGGGGCTTGTCCTTTCTCAGCTCGTGGTTTACAAGCAGATCCCGATCCAGAATTTCAACCCGAACCAATAACCCGCCCCGTTCGGCGCGGGTCTCTGACCCTGCCAAGTCTGGGCCAGGTGGATTCAAGGGATGGTCTGGCCTGGCGCCTGAGCCGTCCTTGCTTGATTCCGCAGCGCGGTCGGCTCGCGCAAACAAATGACGTGCCAGACAATCGGTCGGGTGCGAATTTTCTCCTTTTGGGTTTTTGCGGAATCGCAAACTACATTTTCCTTGGAAGCAACACTTGACGGCACAGCCGGCAACCTCCAAGAGGAACCCAGGCAGGCCCGGATTCTGCCCAGGTGGTTGTGCGGATGCGTCGCGGAATTGTGCCCGCCGGGCTGTTTCGAATCGTTGCTTCAAGATTTGTTTCTTCTCCGGACGCGACCTCCGATCGCTTCCGCGGGATGGCTGAGAAACTCGCCCATGTTTCCTGTATCCGTGGTTCCGGTTTCCATCGACGAGCAGGTGCTTCCGGACCTGAGAAGAGAGCTGGACCTCGCCGGAGCGACCGTCGAGTTCGAGTTCCCTCGTCCCGCCGCCGCGATCGAGGCCATGCGGTTCTCCAAGAAGCAGACGCGGCTCTTGGTCTTTCACTGGAGATCGGCGGCGGACACGCCGATGCTCAAGCGGCTGACCGCGACGTTTTCCGGGTGGCCCCTCCTGGCGTTACTTGATCCGCCGGAGGACGCGCTCGATCTGGTATGCGTCAACCGCGCGGGGGCCGGCCAGGTGGTGCCCATGCCCTGGGATTCCACCGATCTGCAGGACGCCCTCAAGCAGTCGGTTCGTCAGTACCAGGGAAACTCGCGGGACCGTCATGTCATCGCCGTCACCGGCGCGGCCGGGGGTTCCGGGGCGACGATGGTCGCGATCAACACGGCCGCCGAGATTGCCAGCCAGCTTGGCCGCGACACGATCCTGGCGGAATTCAACCTCAGGATGGGTGCCCTCGACTCGTACCTCGACGCCCGGCCGCGATTCACGCTGTCCGACCTGATCCGCCAGATCGATCGCGTGGACGATTACCTGGTGAAGAAGACGCTGGTTTCAGTTGCCGACCGTTTGAGGGTCCTCGCCGGGCCCACCGAGGTTCACTCGACGATGACAGTCGATCCGCGGGACCTCCTGCATATCGTCGATTGCTTGAAGATCCTCTCGGAAATCGTCGTGCTGGACCTTCCCTGCACGTTTCAGGAGGTCGAGTTCGAGGTCCTCTCATCGGCCGATCACATCGTGCTGGTGGGACTTCAGAACGTCCCGTCGGTGCGGTCGCTCAGGCTGATTCGCGACACGCTCTCCGCCGATCACGTGGCGATGTCGCTCTGGGTCGTGATCAACCGCTACAATCCGGGACTCTCCGGCTCCAAGGCCGAGGACATCAAGCAGCTTCTCGATGTCCCGCGGATCCTGACGGTCGCCGACGACTTGGGCGCCGTGAACCGTGCGAGCAACCAGGCCCGCACGCTCCGTCAGGCGTCGCCACACTCCAACGTGCTGTCCGATATCGGCTCGCTGATCTTCGAGTTGCTGGGCGAGTACCCGATCAAGCCGGAGAACAACCACCGAAGTTCTCTCGCGCGGTTTTTCAGCCGCCAGAAAAAATGACCCCTGGCCGCCGCGGGCCCACTACTTGCTCTTGTTTTGTTTGCCCGGTTCGACCTTGAGCGCGGCCTCGAGGCCGCCCTCGGTGTCGCCCGTGCGATAGAGAGGCAGGTAGCGATAATAGACTTCGAGAGTGAGGATCGACAGCGACGTCTGGAAAAGCCTGCCGGCGGTTCCGCCCCAGCGATCCGCCGCGGGCTGGAACGGATCCCAGCTTCCGCTGGCGCAGGTGTCGTCCTTGACCTGCGTCTTGATCAGGAACTCGCGGACGCGGGGGTTCCACCTTTCCCAGTCCTTGTTCTTCATGTTGTGCAAGAGCTGGGTGGCATAATACCAGTAATAGATGTTCCGATCGTTGTCCTTTTCCAGATGGGCGGCGATTCGCCCGGCGCCCTTGACGAGAGAGGGATGGTTGCGCGGCCAGCCCAGAAGCTGGCGGCTGACCAGGGCCTCAGCGGTCATGACGGGCGAAACGGCTCGCCCGGGCTGATAGGCGTAGAGGATCTTCTTGGAATCCGTCGCGGCCAGGTTGAGGTAGTCGGCGCAGCCGCGGAGCGTCGATCGGGGGATCGAGAGCCCGGCAAGATGTGCGCTCCGCAGGGCGAACATCTGCCAGCCGAAGACCGACGTGTCTCCGGCCTGACCCGGCGAATAACGCCAGCCTCCCCCCTCGGTATTCTGAGCCTCGACGATGAAGTTGACCGCCCGCCGCGCGGGTTCCTTGAGCCGCGGATCATGAGAGATGCCATAGGCTTCGCAGAGGGCCATGGCGGCGATCGCGTGGCTATACATGTAAGTGATGCCAGGGCCGCCCACGAAGAGATCGCCGTTCGGTTGCTGGTGCTGAACCAGCCACTGGACCCCGCGCCGCACGGAGTCCTGATGGCGACATTTCACGTTGTGGATGTAGCCGGCGGCCAAGAGGGGCAAGAGGGCAAGGCCAGTCGCCGCGGTCGGAGATTCGATGACCCGGTGGCGGGGACAGGGGTTGGCCTGGCATTGATCCTGGAAGTTGAGCAACCAGCCGCCGTCGGCCCGCTGGTGCCGGATGATCCAGAGCAGCCCGTCCTCGACGGCTTTCTCGGAGTGGACCGTCCCGCCCTCGCGGCGGACCAGCCGGGCCCTGTCCAGGCCAGACCTGCCCGAGAACGGAGCCATGATCTCGTCCGCGAGACCAGGCAATCGCGGCCCTCCCCGGGCGCTGGCGGTTCCGGTCAACCCGGTCAGCAGGGTGACTCCGCTGGCATTGGGGCCAGCGGGACCGGCCAGCTCGGGACCGAACCGAACCAGCCCCGGAATCTCAGGTTGCGCCGAAAACTTGACCAGCGGGTCGGCCGGCTCCAGACCCAGCGACGGCGGGTCTGGGCCTTGCTCCTTGGTGAAGGGATCGCCCGCCTGAGACGCCTCCACCAGCGACGTGAGGTCGGCGATCGCGGGTGCAACCACCTGGCTGGCGATCGGCTTGACGTCGGCAGAGGATCGGCCCACCCGGATCAACAGGGCCAGGATCAGCAGGAAGAGCGCATGCAAGAGGAAGCTCAGTCCCCACGACGGCACCGAACGCAGCGAGTCGGGACCCAGATTCTGACCCGCCAGCGGCTCGAGTATGCGGTTTAGCCGCTGGACCCAGGGACCGGAGGGAGGTGGGACATCCATGGAATCGTCTCAGGGGAGATGCACGGCGAATGTCCGAACGTCGACCTGCTAGACCACGGGCCATTCTAAGTTCTTTAACTCCTCTCGACCAGAAGCAAAATCCGCGAGTCCGAATTTCTTCCCGCGGTGGCTAGTGGCTGGTGGTTAGTGGTTATACCTCACACGGCCCCGGTTGATTCATCCCGGGCCGCCGTGGCGCGGTCGCGAGATGCCGGATCGGCCCCGCGCTCTCCTCGAAACCTCGTCAACCCGTGCATGCATCGCTGGGCGATCGACCTGCGCCAGCGAGGACCAGACCAGCCCGAGGGCCTTCACGAAGAATGTGAAGAAGCCGTGAAGATTGGCTTCGTTCTGCGCGCCATTTTTAGCGTTTTTGGATCATAAACCTTGATTCTACAAGCTCTTATAGCAATTGCCTATTGGCTTCGTTTTGCCCGTTTTCCAGCATTGTGTGACATGGCCCGGTACGTCGCCTCACAGCCCCGAGAAGTTGGTCTAGAGTGTGACATTGTGTGACATGGCCCGGTACGTCGCCTCACAGCCCCGAGAAGTTGGTCCAGAGTGTGACATTGTGTGACATGGCCCGGTACGTCGTCTCAAAGGCTCGAAATCTCATCCAGAACTGTGACATTTCGTGATCTTGACCAATATTATCCAGAGTTTTCTTGGACACGATTTCGACGTCGAACCGCCGCGCCCTGGGAGGGCTTGTGGACACAGTTCGCGACGTAGGTCGGACATTCCTGCCCGACCATCGCGAACCGGGGGGTTCAGACGCGACGGACAAGAATGTCCGTCCTACCGGAAACACGCCCGTCCGCACACGTTAAGCGGCGCTCACAAGCGGTGGTGTTTGGCGAGGAGTGTCGGCATCGCGGCGTGCCGGGACGCGCCAAACGGGTGTTTGGGCTCGACCCGCAAAGCCAACACAGCCGGCGAAGTCGCGCCCAATCCGCGCAGCCGTCTGGGCCTCGATGCTCCGAGGCGGCGTCGCGCGCCTGCGCGAGGCACACGCAGAACGGAATTCATTCCGTTCTACCGAAGCGCGGGACGGGGAGTTGTTTCACGCCCGTTCCTGATCCGAGTCCGATTTGCCAAAGATCCACGGATTGCTCTATTGTGATTATGTACCATTTTCTTCCAAATGATCCCTATTTCCCGGACGTTCCTCCCATTTTCCCGAGTCGCAACCCTCCCATCCC
>JBMFUH010000112.1:1877-11418 GCA_049966735.1 Isosphaeraceae bacterium | reverse complement strand
AGCGGACCCTACGATATTCAATGAGTGCGCAAGCCGACTGCAAACCGCTCTAAGACATTGTGATCCGGAGGCGGAAGCGCGCGGTCAGTCGTCGTCGTCCACTCCGAGCCACTGGTCGGGGAGCTTGACCAGGTGCCTGTTGAGGAACCTCTTGGCGTTCTCGATCGGCACTCGAGGTGCCGGGTTGTCGCCGTGGACCAGGAAGTTCCGGTATAGGCGGACTCGGTTGACGTCGTCCGTGACGTTGTCGGCAGCCTTGTGGCCTTCCTGGACGCCTTCCGCCCACTGGATCAGATGCATCGTCTTGATCGTACCCGCGTGGCCCGTACGGTACCGCCAGAACGACACCCAGGCCGCCTCGAAAACAGCCCACATCCGGATCAAGTACGTGCCTTCCAGTTCTTCGAAGGCCTGGTCGACGTGACGCGGCTGCGTCCCCCTGGGCAGCGAGAAACCAGGCTGGGCCCTCTGTACGCCCGCCTGGAAACGGCTCAGCGCCACCAGGGCGACCTTATACTCGGCGAGCGTCTCGCCGATCTCAAACCGGACGCTGTAGAGCTTGGGCATGGGCCGCGATGTCGTTCAGGACGTGATTGAGGCTCGCTTCATCCAAGGGGAACCGTTCGGTTTCGATGACCGAGTCGGTCTCCATCGGGTCGGGGTGGAACGCGTAGTGGAAAAACCACTGGCCTTCCTCCCGGTAGAGGCTGGCCACGTCGTCGAAGTCCGGCATCAAGTAGAAATCGACCAAGCCGTCCGCCCCGAGGACCTTGCGGGCGACCGGGACCAGGGACACTTCGGCCCCGTCGCGGTCCAGCACGAGGACCGGGACTTCGTAGCGGACGAAGCCCTTTTCGTTCACATCCCTGCCGGTAAGGCGGGTCTCCCAGCCGGCCGCCTCCGCCCACGCCTTGACGTCAGCTACCAGGCTTTTCAGGAGTTCCAGCCAAGCGTCCACCCCTCGCGACAGACGCGTCGCCCTGACATCCCCCATTGCCATCTCGGTTGCCTCCTCAACTCACGGGCCGTTTCAGAGGCTTCATAACGCGAGAACTTCCTCACGTACGTAATGAAGCCGGATCGGCTTCGGCGACGATTTCTCCCCATAGTGACAGCTCACAGCCTCGCGCAGCTTGGCCTGAAGCTCTTGCCAGTCATCGGCCTCGGTGAATATGGAAGCCCCGAGCGCCCGTGCCGTGTAACCTCCCTCAGGGGCCTCCTCGACGATGAAGATCAGCTCGGTTATTACGTTGCTCGTGAGGTACAAATCGAACTCAGCATCCGATTGATTCATGATAAGGGAAAGCCGTGGAGATCAGCAACCGCGCGACTCATCCGCTTTCCAGAAAATGCCTTGATCGCGTGAATGGAATCAAAAGAGCATGGATGGGAAAGAGCACATTACCATTCACCAACGTCGTTAGGCACGGTCGCCTCGCCGGTTGCGGTTGACCCGCAGCGCCGGATCACTACAATTTGCCTCAAGTTGTCTTGAGTCAGCAGGTTTCAACGATCAAGGCGGAGTGATGCCGGAACCGGAGCGGGAGAGTCTGGAAACCGTTCGTGCGGAGAAGTTACGACGGATCGCCGAGCTGGGGCTCGATCCCTGGGGACAGCGGTTCGACGGCCACCAGGCGATTGCCCACGTCCGCGCGCTGCCCCTGCCCGAGGCCAAGAAGGGAGAGCAAGCCGAGCCTGGCCCGACCGTCCGGGTCGCCGGGCGGATCATGCTCCGGCGCGGGCAGGGGAAGGTCGTCTTCCTGGACATCCGCGACTGGACAGACCGCATCCAGATCTTCATCGGCAAGAAGCAGGTCGGCGAACAGGGCTGGAACCTCGTGGAACTGCTGGACCTGGGCGACCTGATCGGCGTCGATGGAACGCTGGGGACCACCAAGACAGGCGAGCTGACCGTCTTCGCCACGGTTGTCACCATCCTGTCCAAGAGTCTGCTGCCTCCGCCGGAGAAATGGCACGGCCTGACCGACCAGGAACAGCGCTACCGGCGACGGTACGTCGACCTGTTCACCAACCCGGAATCGCTCCAGACGTTTCTGGGCCGATCCAAGATCATTGGTGCGTTTCGTCAAGTGATGGGCAGCCGCGGTTTCGTGGAGGTCGAGACGCCCACCATGCAGGCCATCGCCGGGGGCGCGGCGGCCCGGCCGTTTGTCACCCACCACAACGCCCTCGACCTCTCGCTCTATCTCCGGATCGCCATGGAGCTGCACCTGAAGCGGCTGATGGTCGGAGGCATGGAGCGGGTCTACGAGATCGGCCGCGTCTACCGGAACGAGGGGATCAGCCCCAAGCACAACCCCGAGTTCACGATGATGGAAGCCTACCAGGCCTATGGCGACTATCATTCGATGATGGACCTGACCGAGGCCCTCATTCGCGGGGCGATCGACGCGCTCGGAGGCGGTTACAAGCGTCCCTGGGGCCAGACGACGATTGATTTCACTCCGCCCTGGGAGCGGCAGTCTTACGCCTCGCTGCTGGCCGAGCACGCGGGAGTCGACCCGGCCGATTTCACCTCGATCAAGGCCCGCGCCGAGGCGGCCGGCATCGCCACGGCCGGCAAGGACCCGGACGTCGTGACCAGCGAGCTGTTCGAGGAGGTGGTCGAGGATCGTCTGACCGGTCCGGTCTTCGTGATCGACTACCCGGCGGCCATCTGCCCGCTGACCAAGCGCAAGGCCTCCAACCCGGCCGTGGCCGAGCGGTTCGAGCTGTTCGTGGAAGGGATGGAATTGGCCAACGCGTACACGGAACTGAACGATCCCCTCTTGCAGGAGCAGCTCTTCCGCAGCCAGCTTGCCGGACTGCCGGAAGAGGAGTCGATGGCGAAGATGGACGAGGATTTCATCAGGGCCCTCAAGCACGCCATGCCGCCGGCCGGCGGCCTGGGCATCGGCATCGACCGCCTCTGCATGGTGCTCATGAACCAGTCGAGCATCCGCGACGTGATCCTCTTCCCGCTCATGCGGCCGCAAGGGCTGGGGGAAAGTTGAATCGTGGGACAAGATTCCAATCTTGTAAAATTTATATATTTTTTGTATAAGATCTCTCTATTTTTTTGGCGACAAGATTGGAATCTTGTCCCACGGAAGGAAGACAGCTCAGCCTAGGGAAGGAGGGGCGCTCGTGTACAAGTACTTGCTCTGCTGGCGGTATCTGCGTACCCGCTACATCGCGCTGGCCAGCGTGATCAGCGTGATGCTCGGCGTGGCCACGATGATCGTGGTCAACTCGGTGATGGCCGGGTTCGCCGACAAGATGCGCGACCGGCTGCACGGCGTCCTCGCCGACCTGGTCATCGAATCGGCCTCGATGGACGGGTTCGTGAACTACGAGGAAGTCATGGCCCGCGTGCAGCAGGCCGGGGGCGATGACGTGTTGGCCATGGCCCCGACGCTCGAGTGCCCGGGCATCCTCAAGTACCGCGTCGGCAGCGAGTCGATGACCAAGCTCGTCCAGATCATCGGCGTACACGCGGCCGACCGGGCCAAGACCGGAGATTTCGCCGAGTTTCTCTTCGACGAGCAAGATCAGCGCATACCTCCATCCTTCGAGGTTTCGGACAAGCTGCGGGCCAGCTCGCCCGCGGGCGAACGGCTCAAGGAACTGGAGGGTGAGCCGGACGACCAGTTTACGAGCGCGGTGAGGGAGCAACTCAAGATCCAGGCTCGCCAGCAGGTTCCCGACCAGGGGGCGATCATCGGCTATGCCCTGGCCACCTGGCACCCGGGGAAAGACAAGAAGGATGTTTATCTGGCCCACGTCGGCTCCAAGGTGAGCCTGGCCTTTCCCAAGGCCGGCAGGACGGCGGAGGCTGGGTTCGATGAGTTCACGCTCGTCGGCTACTTCAAGAGCGGGATGAGCGAGTACGACTCAACGCATGTTTATGTGCCGCTGGAGCAGATGCAGAAGACGCGGCTCCTCACGGTAGGCCCCGCAGGCAAGGGGGCCGTGAACCAGATCCAGATCAAGGTCCGGCCGGGCGTGAACCTCGACGAGCTGGCCGACAAGCTGCAAATGAGCCTGGAACGGTTGCAACCGATGTTCT
Organism: Isosphaeraceae bacterium; assembly: GCA_049966735.1. GTDB lineage: Bacteria > Planctomycetota > Planctomycetia > Isosphaerales > Isosphaeraceae > Aquisphaera. Next base: position 7,349 of record JBMFUH010000112.1, on the reverse strand, counting down.
TCAAGGTGTGGACCTGGGAGCAAAAACAGGGGCCGCTCTTAGGCGCGGTGGCCATCGAGCAGAGCATTCTCAACATCCTTTTGTTCATGATCATCGCCGTGGCGGGGTTTGGCATCCTGGCCACCTTCTCGATGATCGTGGTCGAGAAAACCCGCGACATCGGCATCATGAAGGCGCTCGGGGCGTCGAACGGGGGCATCCGGTCGATCTTCCTGGGCTATGGCCTGCTCCTGGGGGCCCTGGGGAGCGGCGTCGGGTTGGCCGGCGGCCTGCTCTTCGTCAAGTACATCAACGAGATTGAGAAGTTTTTGAGCAAGATAATTCATCATAAGGTGTTTGACGACACCATCTATTATTTCGACAAGATCCCGACCTTGGTCGTGCCGCATACGGTGGTCGGCATCGTGGCCGGGGCGCTTTTGATCGCGGTGCTGGCCAGCATCTGGCCGGCGCAGCGAGCGGCGAGGTTGCATCCGGTGAAGGCCTTGCGGTTTGAATGATTGGATCGAGCGCGGCAGACGGTGGGAACCTAGAGATCCAGGAGGGAAAAGACGATGGCGGCACATATCGCGGCGGTCGATCTGTCCAAGAGCTACTGGAAGGGGCGCATCGAGGTTCCGGTTCTCCGCGGGGTCGACCTGGAGGTCGAGCGCGGAGAGCTGGTTGCCGTCGTGGGGGCCAGCGGGTCGGGCAAGAGCACGCTCCTGCACATCCTGGGCCTGCTGGACGCTCCTGACGCCGGACGGGTGCTCGTTGAGGGCCAGCGGATCGACAACCGGCCCGAGCGGCATCGCGACACGATGCGCAACCAGCTCTTCGGCTTCATCTTTCAGTTCTATCACCTGCTCCCCGAGCTGACGGCCCTGGAAAACGTGATGATGCCGCACCTGATCCGCCTGGGCCTCTGGTCCTTCGGCAAGGAGCGGGCGAAGATCCATCGCGAGGCCCGCGAGCTGCTGGAGCGGGTGGGGCTGGGACATCGGCTCAATCACCGTCCGGCCGAGCTGTCCGGCGGCGAGATGCAAAGGGCGGCCATCGCCCGGGCGCTCGCGGGCCGGCCGGCGATTCTTCTGGCCGACGAGCCGACCGGCAACCTCGACGCCGGCAGCGGTCAAGGGGTGCTCGAGCTGCTCCGCGACTTGAACCGTGAGCGCGAGCTCACTATGATGTTGGTCACGCACGATCAGCAAATCGCCCAGCATGCCGACCGGGTCGTCCGGCTTGCCGAGGGGCGAATCGAGGACTGGGTGCCCGCGCTGGTTTGAAGGGGCTCTCTTACGCGTGGGTTCACGGCAAGGGCTGAGCGTGACCCCGGGAGAGCGGCGTATGGGCCCGAAGGTGTACATCAGCGGCAAGCTCCACGACAAGTCAGACGCCAAGATCAGCGTCTTCGATCACGGTCTGCTTTACGGCGACGGCGTCTTCGAGGGGATCCGGTCCTACTCGGGGAAGGTCTTCCGGCTCAAGCAGCACGTCGATCGCCTCTTCGATTCGGCGCAGGCCATCCACCTGGCCGTCCCCATGTCGCGCGACGAGCTGGGGCGGGCCATCGAGGAGACGCTGGCCGTCAACGCGCTCTCCGACGCCTACATCCGCGTCGTCGTCACGCGAGGCACGGGAAGCCTGGGGCTCGACCCCCGGAAAACCACCGATCCCCAGGTGATCATCATCACCGACCAGATCAGCCTTTACCCCGAGGAACTCTACGAGCATGGCCTGAAGATCGTCACGTCGGGAACCACGCGCAATCACCCCAACGCGATCAATCCTCGGATCAAGTCGCTCAACTATCTGAATAACATCATGGCCAAGATCGAGGCGACCAACGCGGGCTGCCTCGAGGCGCTGATGCTCAACCACAAGGGCGAGATTGCCGAATGCACCGGCGACAACATCTTCATCGTGGCCGGAGGCGACATCCACACTCCGTCGAAAGATTCGGGCATTCTCGAGGGCATCACGCGCCAGGCGGTGATCGAGCTGGCGCGGGCCGCGGGGTACACCGTCGTGGAACGGACCATGGACCGGTATGATATTTATACGGCCAGCGAATGCTTTCTGACCGGCACCGCCGCCGAGCTGATTCCCGTCGTCGAGTGCGACGGGCGCGTCCTGGGCTCGGGCCGGCCGGGACCGGTCACTCGCGAGCTCCGCCAGCGATTCCAGAATCTGGTTCGCGGGGAACACTGAAAGGCCGAGCAAGAGGAGCCCTCCGCGTGATCGACATCAAGCGCATCCTCGCTCCGACAGATTTCAGCAGCCATTCCGAGAGGGCCGTCCGGTTCGCCTGTTCGCTGGCCGAGCGGTTCGGGGCCGAGCTGCACCTGGTCCACGTTCTCTCCGAGACCATCCCCGCCGGGCCGGACCCTTTGCTCATGCCCGTGATGCCCCCGCAGTTTTACGAGGAAAGCGAATCGAGGGCCAGGGAAACCCTGAAGCACTTGCTGCAGCCGACCTGGGGAAAGCCGACCGCCGTGGCCACCGCGATTCGCTGGGGCAGCCCGGTCGAGGCCGTCGTCGACTATTGCAAGGAGTGCGCGATCGACCTGCTCGTCATCGCCACCCACGGCCGGACCGGCCTCTCCCACGTGCTTTTGGGCTCCGTCGCCGAACGCATCGTCCGCGAAGCCCCCTGCCCCGTGCTGACCATCCGCGACTCTCACAAGGCTGCCCAGACCGGCACTTGACCGAGGAATCACCTCGCCGTGTCTCCTACTCACACCCCACCCCCGCGCAGGATTGTTTATCGAGGTCTGAAAGTCGACCTCGCCCTCCAGTCCATCGTGCTGGCCGACGGCACGCCCGCCGAACGCGAAGTGGTCCTCCATCGGGGCGCGGTCGCGCTCGTTCCCATGGTTGACGCGGATCGGGTCTGCCTGGTCAAGAACGAGCGGTACGCGATCGGCGAGACGCTGCTCGAACTTCCCGCCGGCACCATCGACCAGGGGGAATCTCCCGACCAGACCGCCCGCCGCGAACTCGCCGAGGAGACCGGATACCAGGCCCGCAAGATGACCCAGATCCGCGACTGGTTCGTCAGCCCGGGCGTGTTGACCGAGCGCATGTTCCTCTACCTCTGCGAGGACCTTGTTCAGGGGCCCACCGATCACATGCCCGATGAACGACTCGAAGTCGTGATCCTTCCCTGGCGCGAGGCGCTGGCCATGGCGCTCGACGGCCGGGTCCGCGACGCCAAGTCGATCCTCGGCATCCTTGTTTGCGACCGCCTGAGAGACCGCGGAACCAACCGGTGATTTCCGCGGCCTGTCCGCACCACCGGCCCCGACATTCTTCGTTCCTTGTATCCCAGAAAGGCACTCCGATGAAGCGATCCGTGGGCGCGATTTCGCTCGCGACGTTGCTGGGTCTTGTTGCGCTTCCAACACGCGCCGACGAGACGCAGGTCAACCAGGTTCTCGACAAGGCCATCAAGGCCCTGGGAGGACGGGAGAACCTCGCCAAGGCCAATGCCTGCACCTGGAAAGCCAGGGGCAAGGTCACGATCGAGGGGAACGAAAACGAGTTTCACGGCGAGTCCACAGTCCAGGGGATCGACCATTTCCACTCCACGTTCGAGGGCGAGTTCAACGGCAACCCGTTCAAGGCCCTGACAGTCTTGTGCGGTGACAAGGGATGGAGAAAGTTCGGCGAGATCCAGGAGATGAATCCGGACGCGGTCAAGAATGAGAAACGCACTGTTTACCTGATGGTCGTCCCGACGATGGTCGTTCCTCTCAAGTCCAAGGACTTCAAGGTGCAGTTCGCCGCCGATGAGAAGATCAACGACAAGCCGGTTGCCACCCTCAAGGTGACGGGCCCCGACGGCAAGGACTTCACCCTCTCGTTTGACAAGGAAAGCGGCTTGCCCGTCCGGATGGTCGCCAGGGTGGCTGGCTGGATGGGGGACGAGTACGTGCAGGAGGTCCACTATAGCGATTACAAGGATTTCGGCGGACTCAAGCGGCCCACCAAGATCGTGGTCAAGCGCGACGGCGAGCCATTCGTGTCCCAGGAGATCACCGAGTTCCAGGTCCTGGACAAGGTCCCGGCCGAGACCTTCGCCGAGCCGAAGTAAGCCGAGAGACCTGAAGCGGTTTTCCGGTCGAGGTCTCCCCGGAGGGTCCGCTGCGCGAACCGACGGCTGGGGCATTTGGTCCGCACAGCGGACCCTACGACACTTCCGCTGATCAGGCCAGAAGCCCCGTCAGCACGCGTCCCGCGACGTCAGTCAACCGCTCGTCGCGGCCGCCGTGCAGGAACGTCAAGCGGGTGTGATCCAGGCCCATCAGGTGCAGAATCGTCGCGTGAATGTCGTTGATATGGGCGCGGTCGGAGATCGTCTTCATGCCGATCTCGTCGGTCGCGCCCACGATGGTTCCCCCCTTGACCCCGCCGCCGGCCATCCACATGGTGAAGCCGGTGGCGTTGTGGTCGCGGCCCCGGCCCCCTTGCTGACGCACCGGGGTCCGGCCGAACTCGCCCCCCCAGACCACCAGCGTCTCCTCGAGCAGCCCCGTGCGCTTGAGGTCCGTGAGCAAGGCGGCGACCGGCTTGTCGGTCAGTCCGCACATCTTCTCATGGTTGGCGTCGATGTCGTCGTGAGCGTCCCACTGCATGGCGACCGGCCCGCCGCCGGAATAGAGCTGGACGAACCGCACACCCCGCTCGACCAGCCTCCTGGCCAGCAGGCAGCGCGTGCCGAACTCGACGGTCCGCGGCTCGTCCAGACCATACATCGCCCGGGCCTGCTCGGACTCGGAGGCCAGGTCGACGGCCTCGGGCGCGGCGCTCTGCATGCGAAAGGCCAGCTCGTAGGTCGAGATCCGCGCCGAGAGCTCGGTGTCGGCCGGATCGAGGTCTTGCTGGTTCATCGCTCGAACCAGGTCGATGACCCGGCGCTGGCGAGACAGGGACAGTTCCGCTGGCGGCCGGAGATTGACAATCGGCGCGGGGCCGCTACGGAAGAGCGTCCCCTGGTAGTGGGCCGGCAGGAAACCGGCTCCCCAGCACGGAGCGCCCCCCTCGGGCGTCCCCTCGGGCTGCGTCATCACCACGTAGGCGGGCAGGTTCTCGCTCTCCGAGCCCAGGCCATAGACAACCCAGCTTCCAATGCTGGGATGCCCCATGAAGATGCGCCCGGTCGTCATCTGGTACATGGCGGGGGCATGAATCACGCTGTCGGCCACGCACGACCGCACAAGCGCGATGTCGTCTGCGTGCCGGTGCAAATTCGGCACCAGGTCCGACATGTCCAGCCCCGACTGGCCGTACTTGCCCCACTGGCGATGCGAACCCATGCAAAGCGGATCATTCTCGAGAAACTGGCTGTGAATCTTGCCGAACGAGGGAGGCAGCGGCTGGCCGTCGAGTTTGTTCAAAAGCGGCTTGGGGTCGAACAGGTCAACCTGGCTCGGGCCGCCGGTCATGAACAGGAAGATGCACCGCTTGGCCTGCACCGGAAACATCGGCGGT
>JBMFUH010000112.1:0-1867 GCA_049966735.1 Isosphaeraceae bacterium | reverse complement strand
GGTTGGCCTGCCGCTGAGTTCCGCGAGCGCCGGCCTTTGCCTGGCCCTCGAGCAGATGCGCCAGCGCGAGCAAGCCGAACCCGTTGCCCGTCCGGGCCAGGAACTCGCGCCGGTTCAGCGGATTGACCGGCGGAGGCGCCGAGCAGGGGCCGGGACAGCGATGAAAAGACTGTATGATTTGCATATATGAGTTCTCAAGAATTCTCTGGCTTGTCTTGCTCTCGGTCCAGTTCGGCGAAGAGGTCGGCCAGGATCAGGCGAAACCCGGCGAGAGTCGCGCCGCACTCGATCGTCTGGCTCTGATTGAATGTTGCGGGCTTGTCCTGTCCTTTGCGATAAACGTGGATGACGCGTTTCCTGGGATCGACCTCCCACACAAAGTCGACCCCGGCCTCGAAGTACTCGCCCCGTATCCGCCGCATCTCGGCTTTCGTGTTCCCCTCGCTGAGCACCTCGATGGCCAACTCGGGGGCAAGCTGGGGGACCGGTTCAGAGGGTACCCGCCCGCCAGGGATCCGGCTCCAGGAGATGAAGGCCACATCGGGAAGGCGGATGAGTCCGGCGAAGATCTTGATCGAACCATCGGGCGCCGTCACAAGTCCGAGATTTCGCGGGACGACGAAGGCCCTCAACAAGCCAATGAGAACCCCGGCCAGGAGTGATTCGCGAAGTCCCATCGCCTTCTCCACCAGAACTCCATCAACGAGTTCGCACAGGTGCAACTTCCTGGCGTTGACCGCCAGCAGGTCGGCCTCGGTGGCCGTGCCGGGCGCGGGCCGGGCCAGGATCCGCGAGAGGGAAATGCCGCCCAGCCGGTCGACAACGTCCTGAAGGGTCAGGACCTCGAGATCTGCCAGAGGTTCTTCCATCACGGTGGACATGGCTGGACCCTCGGGATCAGGGAACGTACAAGAATTCATTGCAGTTCATCATGGCGAGCGCCAGATCGACCCAAGCCGCGGCGTCAGCCGGATCGGCCGTTTGCTTGTCCAGGTCGCTGGGCCGGCTCACGGGCCTGCCGGCCTTGATCTCGCGGCGGATCATCTCGGCCTGGAGCGCGAGAAACCTGCGCGACCGCTCCCGCTCTCCCGGCGATGGCTCGCGGCAGAGGACGACCTGGTATATGCGATCGATTCTCATATCTTGATTGTGTCCGGCATCCCGCAGGATGCGGCCCGCGAGGGCCCGGGCGCGGCCGCTGGCGAAGTCGCTGTTGAGCAGGTTGAGCGCTTGGAGCGCGTGAGTGCCGGTCTCGCGCCTGGGGCAGGGAAACTGGGCGTCGGGGGAATCGAACGACTCGAGCAAGGGATAGCGCACGTTCCGCTTGCGGAAGAGGTAGAGCGACCCGCGGAGATGCTCGCCGGGGTCGGGATCGACGGGCCAGAGGTCAACCACCTCCGCCTCGGTGAAGATCAGGTCCTTGACCTCCTTCTCGAGCGGGGCCAGAACGCCCGGCCCTCCCATCTTGAAGTTCAGCTCGCCCGAGACGGCCAGCATCGCGTCGCGGACGCCCTCGGCGTCCAGCCGGCGGCGGTTCATCCGTCCCAGCAGGGTGTTGTCAGGATCGGTTTCGGCCAGTTTGGGCACGGGCCTGCTCGACTGCCGGTAGGTCGCCGAGGTGACGATCAGCCGGTGAATCGGCTTGAGCCGCCAGCCGCCGTCTCCGAGGGCGCCGGCCAGCCAGTCGAGCAGCTCGGGATGCGTGGGAAGTTCGCCCCGCACGCCGAAATCGCTCGACGTGGCCACGATTCCCCGCGTGAAGTGATACTGCCAGAGCCGGTTGACGATCACCCGGGCAACCAGGGGATTGTCAGTCCGGGCCAACCAGCGAGCGAGCGCCGTCCTGCGCCCGGTCTTGCTTGCGGTG
>JBMFUH010000111.1:8229-11429 GCA_049966735.1 Isosphaeraceae bacterium | reverse complement strand
GAATCAGCCATTCCCTCCGTCGGTGTTCCAGCACGGGTCAAATGGAGGTGGCGTGTTAGCGGCGGAAAAGGTTCGTTGGAGTCCCGGCTTCAGCCGGTCCGCCGTTCCGCTTGAAGGCGGGACTCCAGCGGGACTTCAGCACACGAACTCGCGATTAACCACCTGGCTCGGACCGTGCCAACCAGAACGACGTTCAGGCCGGGGCATTTGGTCCGCACAGCGGGCCCTACGAAGCTGCCTTTTCGCGATTGCGCGCCGTGAGATGCGAACTTGATTTGAATCGATGGTTGAATTACAATCATATCCTCGGGTCGGGGGATGGTGACGGGTGAGGAAGGAGCCGGAACGTGCCCAGACGAATATGGATCGGGATGCTCACCATCTGGCCGGGGCTCGCTCAAATCTGGACGGGCCAGGAAGTGCTTGGTCTGATCCTGGCCGCGCTCTTCGCCTCCGCGCTCGACCTGGCGGTCGTCGCCCGCTGGATCTGGACGGAAGCCTTTGCCACTGGCTGGACGGAAGTCTTCGCCTTGCTGGCACTTCTGACCTGGCTGGCGAGTTTTGCCTATACTCTCTGGTGGGTCTGGCTCTGCCATCCTGATCGCCATCGGCGTGAGATCGAGCGGCTGTACCACGACGCCATGGAGGCCTATCTCCAGGGCAGGTGGAATGACTCGCGAAAACGCATCGAGCGCATCCTGGCGATGGACGAAACCGACGCCGACGCCCTCTTGCAGCTTGGTACGATCTACTCCCGTCTTCAGCAACCTGCTCTGGCTCGACGCGCCTTTCGTCAGTGTCTCGAGCTTGAGGGAGGAGCGAAGTGGAAGTGGGAGATCGAGCAAGCGCTGAAGCGACTGAATGGCGCGTGACTTCTTGATTGCGTGCTTGTGCGATATGAATTTCGGTGTTCCTTCCTCCCCAGGGGTGAGACGGGATCGTCTCGAGTGCCGCGACCTTGATTCAAGTGATCCCTTTTACCGCTTTCTCGCCGCGGATCTTGCCTTTCGCGTTTCCCGGCTAATGATGATCTCAGGTGATGGAGGTCTTGCAGGACCGGGGTAAAAGCATTCTGCTAGAGGATGAGCAACATCCGGGGCAGCCGGGGATGATTCAGAGGGCGATGTGGACCAGTGTTGGCGCCTCGGCGGACGCCCTTCGCCCAGATCAGCTCGAAGGATGTGAAGACAGGTTTGCTTCCCCGCTTGCTGGTCAGGCATGAGTGAGAGTTGGGATCGTCGGATCGGAGTTGACCGCATGTATGAACGCTTCACCGACCGTGCACGCAAGGTGATGCAGCTAGCCAATCAAGAGGCTCAGCGCTTCAACCACGAGTACGTCGGCACGGAACATGTATTGCTTGGCCTCATCAAGGAAGGAAGCGGCGTTGCCGCGAACGTGCTGCGCAACCTGGACGTGGACCTACGGAAGATTCGTAACGAGGTCGAGAAGATCGTCCAGGCCGGCCCAGAAATGGTCACGATGGGGAAATTGCCCCAGACCCCTCGAGCCAAGAAGGTCATCGAGTATGCCATCGAGGAAGCCCGCAACCTGAACCACAATTACGTGGGCACCGAACACCTCCTGCTGGGGCTCTTGCGCGAGCAGGAGGGGGTGGCCGCCCAGGTCTTGATGAACCTCAACCTGAAGCTGGAAGAAGTGCGCGAGGAGGTGCTCAACTTGCTCGGTCACGGGATGGACGCTGGCGGCGAATCCGAACGCGGTGCCGCGTCAAAAGGCAACAAGTCCAAGACTCCGGCCCTGGACTCATTCGGGCGCGACCTGACCGATCTGGCACGTCAGGGCAAGCTGGATCCGGTCATTGGCCGCCAAAATGAAATCGAGCGCGTGATCCAGGTGCTCTCTCGACGCACCAAGAACAACCCCGTTCTCCTGGGTGAAGCCGGCGTGGGCAAGACCGCGATCGTCGAGGGCCTGGCCCAGATGATCGTGGACGGTAATGTCCCCGAGCTGCTCCGGGATCGGCGGATCGTCGTGCTAGATCTGGCGATGATGGTCGCCGGCACCAAGTATCGCGGCCAGTTCGAGGAGCGAATCAAGGCCGTGATGAACGAGGTCCGACGGGCCAAAAATACGATCCTCTTCATCGACGAGCTGCACACACTCGTGGGCGCGGGGGGCGCCGAAGGGGCCATCGACGCCTCGAACGTGCTCAAGCCGGCACTGGCTCGCGGCGAGGTGCAATGCATCGGCGCCACCACACTGGACGAGTATCGCAAATATATTGAAAAAGACGGCGCGCTCGAGCGGCGGTTCCAGACCATCGTCGTCGAGCCGCCCAGCAAGACCGAGGCTCTGGAGATTCTCCGCGGCCTGCGCGACCGTTACGAAGCGCACCACCGCGTCCAGATTACCGACGACGCCCTCGAGGCCGCCGTCGAACTCTCCGACCGGTACATCACCGGCCGCTGCCTGCCCGACAAGGCCATCGACGTGGTCGACGAGTCGGGCGCGCGCGTTCGCTTGAAGGCGATGACCCGGCCGCCGGACCTGAAAGAACTGGACGAGCAGATCGAGCGGCTCAATCAGGATAAAGAAGAGGCGGTCGCCAATCAGGACTTCGAGCGAGCCGCCGCGTTGCGCGATCAGGCCGACAAGCTGAAGAAGAAGAAGGAGACCATCACCCGCGAGTGGCGTGAGCGGTCCAAGGAGGTGGACGGCACCGTCGACGAAGAGGTCATCGCCGAGGTCGTCTCCAAGATGACCGGCATCCCGCTCACCCGGCTGGAGACCGAGGAGACCGCCCGTCTGCTCAAGATGGAAGAGGAGATCCAGAAACGGGTGATCTCCCAGTCCGAGGCGATTCGGCGGATCAGCGAGGCGGTGCGGCGGAGTCGGGCCGGTCTCAAGGATCCCAAGCGGCCGATCGGCAGCTTTATCTTCGCCGGTCCCACCGGCGTCGGCAAGACGCTCCTGGCCAAGGCCCTCGCCGAGTTCATGTTCGGCGACGCCGACGCGCTCATCCAGATCGACATGTCCGAGTACATGGAGAAGCACAACGTCTCGCGGCTCATCGGTGCTCCTCCAGGCTACGTCGGTTACGAGGAAGGCGGGCAGCTCACCGAGAAGATCCGCCGACGGCCTTACGCCGTCGTGCTCCTCGACGAGATCGAGAAGGCTCACCCCGACGTCTTCAACATGCTCCTCCAGATCATGGAGGAAGGCCGTCTGACCGACAG
>JBMFUH010000111.1:0-8219 GCA_049966735.1 Isosphaeraceae bacterium | reverse complement strand
GCTTCGGCCGCAACGTCGACTTCAAGAACACGATCATCATCATGACCACCAACGCCGGCGCCGAAGTGACCAGCTCGAGCTCTGGCTTCGGCTTCGAGCGCGGGCGGACCATGGATGACGCCTCGACCTACGAGCAGATGAAAGAGCGGCTCAAGGTCACCATCGAGAAGTACTTCCGGCCCGAGTTCCTCAACCGGCTCGATGACGTGATCGTCTTCCACGCCCTCAACAAGACCGACCTCAAGCAGATCGTCGACATCGAGCTGTCCAAGATCCGGGGCCGCATGGCCGACCGCGGTCTGGAGCTGGTCCTGACCGACGAGGCCAAGGACCACCTGATCGCCAAGGGCTACAATCCCGACTATGGCGCCCGTCCGCTCCGCCGGGCCATCGAGAACATGATCGAGAACCCCCTCTCCGAGGAGATCCTCAGGGGAAGCATCACCGGTAAGAACGTGATCGTCGTCGAGGTGGAAGGGGACGAAGAGTCGCGGAAACTCAAATTCGTCCCCACCACCAAGGAGGAGATCCAGGGCCATGCCCTGGCCGGAGTGGGTGGAGCAGCCGAAGCGGGCGCTCACGGCTCCTGACACCAAAGTTCTCCACGCAGCCTCCCACATCATCCCCAAGGGGAGAAGCACCCCGCTTCTCCCCTTTTTGCCGCGCGGAGGATACCAAACGCGGTACCCGCCCCTGGGTCCGAAGCTGACCAGCGTAGGAAGTTGGAACTGCGCACGTAAGCGGGACCGAACCTGAGCGCGTAAGCGGGACCCACCTCGGTTTTCAAAATGGCCATTCTAGGCAGGAATGGCAAAATGATCCTCACTCCGTTTTTCGACCCTTCTTGGACTTCATCGCCTCGCGAAATCGGTAGCCAGGCCGGGTAGTCGGACTTCCTGGCAAGGCAGACATTGGCCATTCACGCGCGCATGCGTGTATAAGAATCCTCTGTCCGAAATCTCGGGCCAAAATTCTCCGGCCAGTCAGACGGGCGTTGACGCATCTTCCTGTTGAGGTGGGGAAACGACGATGGATGAACTGATGCCCTACAAGCGGCCCGGGGTCTTTTCCGCGTCAAGGTGGAAATGGTATGCGCTTGGTCTGCTTTCGATCGGGCTCTTGATGGCCCGGGAGCCGGTGATCGCCACCTTGAGGAACACGGAGACCGGGCTGTCCGCCATCCCGACGGCGACTGTTGAGCGAACCGACCTTGCGGGCGAGGTCCTCGTGGCCGGCCGCGTCGCCAGCACCGAGAGCACGCAGATCCGCTGCATGCTGGAGCGTCTCACCAGCGCGGGCGGCGCGGTCGCGCAGAGCGGCGGATCGTCAACCATCCTCAGTCTCGTACCTGACGGAGCGGACGTTCAGAAGGGCGACATCCTCTGCGAGATGGACGCCTCGGCTTATTCAGACCTCGTGAGCAATCAGGAGATCGCCGTCGAACAGGCGCGCAGCAACCGCCTCCAGGCCGCGCTGGCTCTGGACGTGGCGAAACTTAGTCTTCAGGCCTATCGCCAGGGGGAGCAGGTCCAGGTCGAGTCGTCCTACATGGGGCAGGTCGCGCTGGCGAAGTCCGACCTGTCTCGTCAAGCAGACCGTGTGGCCTGGGCTGAACGCATGGTCGAGAAAGGCTACGTTTCACTGGCCCAGCTTTCCAGTGAGCGGCTGACGCTCGACAAGCTGAAAGTCAGCCTGCGCCGCTCGGAACTGGCCCTCGAGATCTACCGCAAGTTCACGGCCCCGAAGGAACTCCTGTCGCTCCAGAGCCAGATCATCGGCGCCCAGGCGACGCTCGGATTTCAGGACATCAGGCTCAATCGTGAAGTCGAGCGGTTGAACCTCTACAGGGCCCAGCTCGAGCACTGCACCATTCGCGCCCCACATGCCGGCTACGTCGTGTACGCCAATCGGCCCGGCCGCGAGCCCGCAGTCTACGAAGGCGCCCCCGTGCGTGAGAGAATGCCACTGTTCACACTTCCCGACCAGTCGAAGCTCGAGGTCGAGTTGCTGCTGCACGAAACGACCATCGACCACGTACGCGAGGGAATGCCGGCTTCCATTTGCATCGAAGCCTTCCCTGAGTCCAAGCTCATGGGGATCGTGTCGTCCGTCTCTCCGGTACCCGTGTCCGACCGAAGCCGCCAATCAAGCGGTGAGGTGACGTACTTCATCGGTCATGTTCAGTTTGGTAGCCTGCCCGCCAAGGTACGACCAGGAATGACGACTCAGGTCACCATCTTCACCGGTCTGCGCGAAAAGGTCCTGGCGGTGCCGACGATGGCTGTCACGGTCGAAGACCAGCATGATGTGTGCTACGTTGATCATCACGATTCGGTCGAGCGGCGAGCGGTGAAAGTGTCTCACGCTTCCCGCGACATGATGGAAGTGCTGGACGGTCTTTCCGAAGGGGAACGTGTTTTCCTGTCCCCCTCTCTTGTCGCCTCGCGAGCGCGGTGAGGCCGACGTCCCGGCGCGATTTGCCGATCGGCGAACGGCCCCAGCCGGCTCCCCAGCGCGACGAACCTGCTTGCGGAGCAAGGTGGAGACAGGCTACGATCAGTGTCACTGGTTCTCTCGCAGGATCGACTTCAACCCATCTGCCTTGAATTCTCTTCGCCTGAGAGATCAAGCCGGGGACACCTGATGAAACCCTTGCAGCCTCCCGATCTGGGAGCAACATGCTCGGCCGGGCGCTCTTGCCTCGTTCGCGTCTGGGCTCCGCTGGTTCCCCAGGTCGCACTTCGCTTGCTTGCGGACGGCAGAAGAATCGTTCTGAATCCGGAACCGCACGGCTACCACGCGGCCGTCGTGGAAGGGGTGGGGCACGGCGATCGTTATTTCCTGGACATAGGCAACGGCCGCGAGCGTCCCGACCCGGCCTCGCGATCCCAGCCCGACGGAGTCCATGGGTCCTCCGAGATCATCGACACCGCGTTCCCCTGGACCGACCAGAACTGGAAGTGCCCGGAGCTGGCGGATTTCGTGATCTACGAGCTTCATGTCGGCACATTCACGAGTGAAGGAACCTTCGACGCGGCCATCGGCCATCTCGATCGATTACGCGACCTCGGCGCGAGCGCCATCGAGCTGATGCCCCTGGCGCAGTTTCCCGGCACGAGGAACTGGGGATATGACGGCGTGTACCCCTTCGCCGTGCAGGCGAGCTACGGAGGCGCCGCCGGTCTGGCGCGCTTCGTTGACGCCTGTCACGCGCAGGGCCTGGCGGTGGTCCTGGACGTGGTTTACAACCACCTCGGCCCCGAGGGGAACTATCTCAAAGATTTCGCCCCTTACTTCACCGACCAGTACCGCACTCCCTGGGGGCAGGCCATCAACTTTGACGGGCCGGGAAGCGACCAGGTCCGCGCGTTCTTCCTGGCCAACGCTCTCATGTGGCAAACCGACTTTCATGTCGATGCGCTGCGGCTCGACGCGGTTCATGCGATCAAGGACTTCTCCGCGTACCCCTTTCTCGCCGAGCTGGCCGACTCATCGGCCCAGCGCGCCAGTAAGCTGGGCCGTCCCTTTTATCTGATCGCCGAGAGCAACCTCAACGACTCCAGGCTGGTCCGGCCCGCCACGGCCGGTGGTTATGGTCTGGACTCGATGTGGAGCGACGATTACCACCACGCCTTGCACACCCTGCTCACCGGTGAACGCGAGGGATATTACGAGGACTTCGGGCGGCTGGACGACCTCGCGGCAGCCTACCGTTGCGGAGTTACCTACAGCGGCCAGTACTCGCCGTTTCGCGATCGCCGGCACGGCAACAGCCCGGCGGACCTTGCCCCGTGTAGGTTCGTCGTCAGCTCGCAGAATCACGATCAGATCGGCAACCGGGCGTGTGGAGAACGGCTCTCCACACTCTGCGACTGGGAGAGCCTCAAGCTGGTCGCGGGACTCGTCTTGCTCTCGCCTTTCATTCCGCTCCTCTTCATGGGCGAGGAGTATGGTGAAACGTCCCCTTTTCTCTACTTCGTCAACCACGGCGATCCGGACCTCGTCGCGGCAGTGCGCAAGGGCCGCCTGCAGGAATTCGCCCGCTTTGCCTGGAAGGGAGAGGTCCCCGACCCTCAGGCCGCGGAGACGTTCCAGCGCTCCAAGCTGAATCAAGCCCTCGCCGGCCAGGGGCGGGGCAAGGTCTTGCATCGGCTCTACGGCAATCTCCTCGGCCTGCGCAGGTCGATCCCGGCCCTGGGATGTCGGTGTTCGACGCCGCCGGAGGTCTTGAGTGACCCGGAACGCGGGTTGCTCGACGTCCTCAGGCGCGAAGATGGCTCGCGCGTTCGTCTCCTCTTTCAGCTTGGCGATGCGCCAGGCCGCCATCAGGCGACCTGGACTGCCGGGCGCTGGGCCAAACTGATCGACTCGGCGGAAACGTGCTGGGACGGCCCGGGATCGGCACTTCCCGACGTGATCTCCGCCGGCGAGACTCCCTCGCTCGTCCTCGCTCCCAGGTCCTTCGCCGCGTTCTTGCTGACTTCCCAACCCTCTTGAAGAGACGCCGTCATCCACCAGTCGATCCGTTTGTATTCACGGTCGCTCTTGCCAGCCGCCGCCGGCGAATCCCCGGCTGGGGATGGTCGAGCTGCAAGACTCCGCCTACCCATTCCATGACCGCCGAGCTCAATGGGGACGTTGGTCGATTTTGACGCGGAATGGGCAAACTACGGGCTTTCCCGTTCCCCATCGGCCTTTGCCACCGCGAAGCCGCCCAGAGGGGAATAGGCCACGGATGAGCACGGCTGATCACAAATAAGAGTCACGAATGCATGAAGGCGCGGTCGCATCCAACCCTGGTGCCACGAATCCCAATCCTCATTCCGATCCGTGTTTCATCAGTGGCTCAAGAATTCCCGCCGCGTCAAGCCAACATTTCGGAGGCGGATGAGGCGGATGATGTCAGCCACATTTTACCGCGGAGAAGTCCTTCCCGCCGGACTACGAGCCGAGGCCGCTCTTGCGGTCGTGAGAGCGACGTGTCATTCTGGACTGATCCACTTGAGGTCATCGCATGGATTCCTCATCGTCCCAGCCCCACGGTTCCTCGATGAGATGCATGGAGATCCGGGGCGGTAGCTTCGCGATCGAGGATGCGTTCGACACGCCTGGCCTGGCCTGTTATCTCTACAGCCTGCCCTTCGAAGGGGCCGAGCGCGGTGGCGATGTCCATTACGTGTCGCTTTGCGGCGGCGGCGTGATCACCCGCGTCGTCGTGGCCGACGTTTCCGGACATGGCGCCAGCGTGGCCGAGTTTGCCGAAACTCTCCGCGAATTGATGCGCAAGAACATCAACCATAAGAGCCAGACCCGGTTGGTTCAGGCGCTGAACCGCCAGTTCGGCGAGCATGCCCAGCTCTTGCGGTTCGCGACGGCGGTGGTGGCCACCTATCTGGCCACGAAGCGGAGCCTGACGGTCTGCAACGCCGGCCACCCGCGGCCCCTCTGTTACCGGAAGAGCCAAGATCGCTGGTCGTTTCTCGATCGGCGCGCCGACGAGCCGGGGAACTTGCCGCTGGGGCTCGACGACGAGTCACCCTATCACCAGTTCACCGAGACTCTGGAGCCGGGTGATCTCATCTGCTTCTACACCGATGCCTTGACCGAGGCCAAGGACTCGTCGGGAAAGATGCTCGGTGAGGAGGGGCTCCTGGAACTGGTTCGGGGGTTGCAGCCGGCCAGCCCCCGCCAGGTCGCGGAGCGGCTCATCGCCGGGATCGACGCGACCCGCCAGGGCAGACCCGCCGAGGACGACGTGACCCTCCTTTGCCTTTATCACAATGGGAAAGGTCCGCGGCCGCCGGCGCTCTCCGAGAAGCTCGACGTCTACGCGAAGGTTTTTGGCCTGAGAGGGTACTGAGCGGGGAAAACGGGCGCGGTGGCGTCAACTCGCCGCCGAGCGATCGAGAAGAGCGTCGCGCCGCGCGTTCCGAGAACTTGCTTAGCCTTTCGGCGATCCGGTCTTGGATGCGGCCGGGCTTGGCGCCGCGGATTTCGCCGGCGCATGAGTGGGTGTAGTGTCTTTCGCTTGAACAGGCTCCGTCTTCGGAGTGGCGGCGGGTGTGGCCGCTTTCGCTTCGGGCTTCTGGTCGGCCGACGTGGCGGGCGTGGGCGTTCCCTGTTTCGCGGCCTTTTCCGCTTCTTCCTTGGCTTTCTTGGCCCGAAACTCCTTCAGGGCCTCTTGAAGGGACTTCGGTGCTGTCTTGGGTCCGGGGGGCAGAGGCTTGATCTCACTGGGTAAGGGTGCTCTGGGAGCGCCCGGATCAGGTTCAGCCTGGCAACCCGTCAGGAAAAGTGCTCCCGCCACTGCAAGTGAACAGGCAAAACGAAACATCACGAATTTTCCGAAAAGCCGTGGTGATGAAAAAGGGAGGGGAAAAATGCCTCGCCTGGGGGAATCTCGAATCTGGGGTGGTGCATGGAGAGCAAGGCTGGAGGCGGCACGTGGCCGCCTCCGCCGGGAAGGAACCAAGATCAAGGAGCCGCGGGGGCCTGGCCGCCCGGCGAAACGAGCTTCCGTCCCTTCTTGACCGCCTTCGGTGGTTCGGCCTTGGCCGCGTCGGACTTCTGGGATGCGGATGGTGCCGAGGGCGCGGTCGGCACCCCCGGATCGCCGCACGCCACGGAAAGAAACGCGAACACCATGAGGTAGCTGAGCTTGCGCATTTTCTTCATGAAATACTCCATCCGCTTCTCATAATACAAATACAGGAGATCAATAGCCGTTGGCGCTGATGGCTTCGCCACCCGCGATCGTGCTCAGCTTCCGGTAAACACCAGTGTTGTTCATGGGTGGGTTCCAGATCGGCGCGCCCATGTCGATCGATGCCTTCAAAAAGTGCACCCACCCGTCGCCAAACAGGAAATTGGCACCGCCGGGGTGGAAGCTGCGGAAGCCGTACTGGCCAGCGACGCGAACGTCGGGATTGGCCCAGTAGAGCCAGTCATCGCAGTTGCCCGTGACCCAGTTCCAGCTTCCGTCGAAAGCACTGACATCTCCCACCATCAGAGCGGCATTGATCCGGGGTCCGGTCCCGGCGAGGCACTGGCCGCGGGCGGTGTTGTTGCCGATCGCCGAGCCAAACCAGTTGGCGCGCGTCCAACTGTTGAACACAGCGTCCGGGTCATTGAAGAACCGCGAAAACTCACCGACGAAGATCGTGTTGCTGGTCCCATCGGTCACACTCGCGATCTTGTTCACCATATCGCCGCCGAACGCTCCGTCGGGAATGATATCGGGTTGAACTCCACACGGACCACCGGGGCTGCTGGGGCAACCACAATACCAGTGCCAGACATCACGCGTACCGACGCAGGCGGCGTAGGAGCATTGAGAATAGATATTACCGGAACCGCTGATCTGGGCCTGGAGTGGTTGATCCGAGGGACAGATATAGGCATTGATGGTCGTGAACATAGCTGTCGACTGGGTCGCGATGGTGTTGACTACCGCGCCGCCGTAAGAATCGGCTGTCCCCCCGCCCGTCGCGACCGAGAAGTTGACGGCGTTGAACACGGTCTGTTGTTCCATCTGAGGCATGACCAGGAGGAACAAACTATATTGCTTCATCGGCATGGCGCAATCCATCGGCGATACCTGCCACTGGATCGCTCCGGGGGGATAGCTGCCGTTGGCGCTCTCATAATTCGAAATCGCCAGGCCCAACTGCTTGAGGTTATTGGTGCACTGGGCTCGGCGGGCCGCTTCGCGCGCCGATTGCACGGCGGGCAAGAGGAGGGCAATCAAGACCGCGATGATGGCGATCACCACAAGTAATTCAATCAGCGTGAATCCCTGTGGTCGGGACATCCGCGCACGTGTGATCTTCATCTTGGAGACTCCTCAATCAAGGGAAAAAGGCATTCCGCGGTGTAAGCCGCCAGAACTGGAAGATGGCTGGAACGCGATGAAAGAATTCGTTCGTCAGGAAGGAGAGCAATGGATTGAAAAGCCTTTGCCACAGCAAGTGGGAACTTGCGGGAAGAGGAGAGCAAGAACGAGCCCCGAAAGAGAGGAGAGGATTGTCAGCTCACCAGCAAACCTTTCATGGAACACAGCGATCGGAGAGGGAAAGTACTAAGAAACTATCCGGGAACGGTCGTAACCCCTTGTTTCTCCAGGGATTCGGGACGCCGAAACGGCGTTCTCCGATAGTTTCTAAGTTTAGAGCGGTTTTCGGGTCGATCGCTCACCGTGGGGTCCGCTGTGCGGACCGACG
>JBMFUH010000110.1:0-11546 GCA_049966735.1 Isosphaeraceae bacterium | reverse complement strand
GCTAGATGGGCGAGTCTTTTCAGCCCCGCGTGGGTGACGAAACAGACGGTGTAACCATGCCGGCTTGTCTGATTAAGGTCGCCAGAGGCCGCGCCACCGCTTCGGCCAGCTTGACCGGAACGGCGTTGCCCAATTGTCTCATGCTCTCGGTCCACGAGCCCTCGAAGGTCCATTCGTCCGGGAAGGTTTGAAGCCTGGCACACTCGCGCACCGAGAAGTACCGTACCGACCCATCCGCGAGGCGGAGGGTGTTTTCGCCTCCCGGAACGCCGTGGTCGCCAGCCTTGAGAGCCTTCGCCGGCTCATCATACGGACTACCCGTGTGGCCCGGGTAGCTCCGGGCTCCGGGGTTCAGGAAGTGGTTCGCGATGCTCGTGGACCGGTCTCCCATGGCAATTCGGGGAAGGTCGCTAATTGCGTCCCTGACGGTGAGCCAGGGCCGAAGCAGCATGCCGGGGAAGAGCGTCCGCAATCGTTCGACCCGTCGGGCGAGGCCGCTCGGCATGGCTGGCCTGCTCCTCCGTGGGATTCGATGCCTCTCCCAGTACTCTCCGGTGACCCATTGGTCGAATAGCAGCGCGTCCTCTTCGTGGGTGGCCTGGGGAAAACAGAACTCCGCCCCCAGATCCGAGCGGATGCCCGCGATAAACACACGCCAGCGATGTTGGGGGATGCCGTAGTCCACCGCGTTCACCACGCGGTACACAACGCGGTAACAAAGATCGGCCTGCTCTCCGCTCGTGTGTAGCCGCTCAAGCCGCGAGAGATGTTGCTTCCAATCCTCGTCGCCGCGCCGCGTGATGGTGGGTAGGCGCAATTGGTGAATGATGTACGAATAGTAATTGGCGAAGCTCTTTCGTAGCAGTCCCTTGACATTCTCGAATACGAATGCCTTGGGGCGGACTTCGCGAATTGTCCGGATCGCCTGTGGAAACATGTTCCGGTGGTCCTGGTGGCCTCGATGCTTGCCGCCTAGCGAAAACGGCTGGCAGGGCGGGCCACCGCACACGAAATCGGGTTCACCTTGGTATCGCCTGAAATCAACGAGGGCCACGTCTGTTTCCAGGATCTCCCAATCCCTGACATGCCGTACGCCGGCGTCGTGATTTTTTCTCAACGTGGCGCACGCGTTGGCGTCCCTTTCAACTACGATCGTGTGATGAAAACCGGCGTCGGCAGTGCCGAGGGCCAGACCGCCAGCACCCGCGAATAGCTCGATTGATTTCATGTCGATCTGCCGCCTCCGGAGCGAGCCTTGTCACCGTATCAAGGATTCCTCGCAACCCCAACGTGGCCTTGTTGGCCGACCAACCAAGCGATCGTTCTCCCGCTAGTCGCGGGAGACAGTCACACTCCTGCTCTGGGATCGCTGGCCCCTACCTCACCGGGAACCCCGACACCAGACGGAAACTGGCCCGTCCCCGGCAGGGGCGAGGTCTAGAGGTACACATTATATCACGGTCTGGACGCCTGTCCAGAGAATCGCGCAAGTAGATTTCCGACAGCCTCCGCTACCAGCACCCGGTCGCGGGCCGCGTGGGAGGAAGCTGGCTCTGGGGACCGAGAGGCCCGGGCTGGAGCCCGTGGCTCTTGCGGATGATCGCGGCATCACTGTGATTCCCGGACGGCCGGCGCAGACTCGTTCATCGCTTGATGTGAACCAATGCCGCCGCGACGGTCAGCGCCATGAAGCCGCCGAACAACGAGACGAGCCAGAGCAGTTCGAACACGAAGCCGAGAGTAGAGAAACGGCTCAGTAGCTGGGCTGGCACCAGCAAAACAATTGTGACGATGCCGCAGTAGGCCAGGATCACCCGCGCCGGGTCGTGGCGCAGGCCGTGCCAGAGGATGGTCTTGAGGATGCGCCGGCCGTCGCGAAACGCACGCAGCTTGCTCACGGTGCCGGCGATCCGGGAACGATAGGGAACCGAGACTTCGAGCGTCGCCAGCTTCCGCGTCACGGCTTCGATGGCCAGCTCGGTCTCGATCTCGAACCCCTCCGAGCGGAGCGGGACCGTTTCCAGGAACTTCGGGCTGAAGGCGCGGTAGCCGGAGAGCAAGTCGCCGGTTCCCCGGCCGATCAACAGCCGGAAGGCCGAGCGGATGAGCACATTGCCCAGGCCGCGGACCGGCGACATGGCCCCCGCGCCCGGCTCGGGCTGGCGGGCGCCCACGACCATGTCGGCCGTGCCGGAGAGCACCGGCGCCACCAGGAGCGGGGCGGCCTCGGCCGGATACGTGCCGTCGCCATCGACCAGGAGAAGCGCGCCGCGGTCCTTGAGCATGGCAAACGCCGCGCGGACGACGTGTCCCTTGCCCTGCTCGGGAACCTTTTCCACGCGCGCGCCGGCCTCCCGCGCGGCATCGGCCGTGCCATCGGTCGAGTTGTTGTCGAAGACGACGATCTCCGCGCCGGGCAAGGCCAGGCGGAACTGGTCGATCACCGTCTTGATCGCCGCTTGCTCGTTGAAGCAAGGGATCGCCACGGCGATGCTCGGCAGCTCGTCGGAGACCTTGAGACTCGTCACTTCGGTGGCCATTGCAGAAGGATCCACCAGGATTGTCGTTCTCACTTCGATGAGAGGCTGGCGCCCTGGCCTGTGAAGGAGACGGCCCGCGCGGAGACGAACGTCGTCACCAGCGTCCCCTGCCCCGTCTTCTGAAGGCCGCCCGTCAGACGCAGGAGCAGCGTGCTGGTTCCCCTGGGCAGCGTGACTTCGACCTCGCGCGGCTCGCTCGTCGCCCGCGTGGGACCGGAGGAGATCACCTGGTTGCCGCGCAGCCAGACGGTCACGCCCGAGTGCGTTTCGACGACGAGCTTCGCCGGCTGGTCGATCGGCGAGGTCACTTTGGTCGCGGCGTAGATCACGGTCTGAGGAGATCCTCCGGCCATCGCGGTCAGATCGGCCAGTCCCTCGGCGTTCGCGGCGAGCCTGCGCCAGGTGAGCGGCTCCGCACGCGGCCCCCGCACGTTCGCGGCCAGATCGATTTTGCTGGACCCGTCGAACGTCCGTTTACCGCCGGGCTCGGTCATGGGGCCGATCACGTGATACTGGCCGACGATGCTCACCGGCTGACGGAGCGACGAGAGAAAAGCCAGCAGGTCGATCAACTCCTCGGGCGCCAAGGTCTGGGCCAGGCCCTCGGGCATGAGCGAGACGTCGCTGGTCTCGCGCTGCTCGATCTCACCGGTTCGCACGACCACGCGCTGGCCTTCGGCCGTCTTGACGACGACTCGCTCCGGCGTGTCCTCGACCGGCAGACCGGTGACGACGCGGCCGTCGTCCAGGGCCCAGATCACCCGACAACCGCGGTTGCCGTCGTCGTCGTTGTCGCTGATGAAAATGTTGCCGAATGAGTTCAGGCAGACTTCGTAGTTGTTCCGCTGGCGATCGCAGACGACCTCAAGCCGCGTGCCGTCGCGGTTGACCCGCAAGGTGTTGGCAAGCTGGTCGGACGTGACGTGCCGGCCACTCTTGTCGATGACGTCGAAGTTTTCTTTCCTCTCCGAACCGTCCTTCTGGAGCGAGTAGCCGCCGTCTCCCTGGGTGAAGTAGAGCTTGCCGTCGAGGCCCAGCACCATGCCGTGCACGCCGTGATCGGAATCGACGCCGCTGAAGCCGGTGAGAAGCGGATAGCGCTTGTCTGCCTTGTCGTCGCCGTCGGTGTCCTCGATCACGAGGAGGTTCGGGCTATTGCCGATGAAGACGCGACAGCCGGTGTATTTGCCTTCCTTGCTCCAGTGCTCCTCGACGGCGATGCCCATCGGCACGGGGAAGATCCTGTCGGCGAAGACGGTCAGCTTGTCTGCCTTGCCGTCGCCGTCGGTATCTTCGAGGATCTTGATCTTGTCGGAGTCGTCCACCCGACGGAACCGCGCATTGCCGCCTCGGGAGAGCCGGTAGTTCAGACCCTCGGTGGCCCAGACCCGGCCCCGGGAATCGATGTCGATGTTCGTCGGGTTCACGACCATTGGCTCGGAGGCCCAGAGCGTTGCCTCCAGCCCCGCCGCGGGCTTGAGCCGGCGCGCTGACTCCTCCGCGCTCACCTGAGCCGGCAAAGGAACAGGCTTCGCCAGCACGGCCATGATGCAGCCCAGAAAGGTCCACAGAGCTGCCCTGCGGCCGGGCGAGAGTCGCGGGATCATCGAGGTTGGCTCCTGACGGGAATCATGATCGGTCGCCCGGTGGGGCGAAACAGGCAAGCATTGTCCCACGCCGCACAGGGAGCGTCCAGCCGGAACGACGATTTGAGCCGCGGACTTGTTTGAGGCGAACAAGTCGCGTGAGGAGGCAATTGACTGTTTCTTCGTTTCCTTTGTGTCCTTCTGTTCCAGGATGGGACGTTCGGTCTGCACCCGCTGTTCCTGAAAGTTGACAGACGGTCTGGTGGATCGTGAAACTCGAACAGAGGGTGACGAAGGCGACGAAGGAACTTCACTCGGTTTAACGGCGATCAGTTCCCGGCACGTTTTTCTGTATTCCAGACCGTGTTGACGGCGGCCTCGACCTGATCCGGCGTGATCTCACGCAGGCATTTCTTATCGTAGGGGCAGGGAGTGTTGAGCCAGCACGGGGCGCAGGAGACAGTCGAGCAGAGGATGACGTTGCCTTGATAGTCAGTGGTCTGAGGTGGCTCGTAGCCGCCGCAGATCACCACGGAGGGGATGCCCAACGCGGCGGCGATGTGGACGGTCCCGGTCAGCGGTCCCACGTGAAGGTCTCCGGCGGCGATCGCGGCGGTGAGTTGCGCCAAAGTCGTTTGGCCCACCAGGTCCACGTAGTTGGGTTGGGAGCGATGGCGACGATTCGACTGAGGAGTGCCGACTTCAATAACCGAGCATCCCGTCAGGAGTCGGTCGATCAGGGTCTCCCAGTTCTCATTCTGCCAATCCTTGTTCGGAGTGCACCCACTGGCCTTGCGTGTCACCACCACCCAGGGGCGAGGCAGATCAGCCCATGCTTCCTGGAACCGGGCGACCTCAACGGAATCGGCCGACCACGTCGGTCGGACATCCCGGACCTTGACGCCCAGGAAATCGCCCAGGGTCTTGACCAAGGGTCGGCGCAGCGGGCGGCCAGGGCGAATCAGTCTGGCATAGTTCATCCAGATTGCATCACCTGGCGCATCCTCAGCAGGGCGCACTTGATCAATGAAGGGGCAACTCTCGGCCACTTCAAGATACTTGGTGCTGGTGTAGAAGGTCACATGACAGGCTGGGTTGCGGTGTTTGACTTCCCGAAAGACGGCGGTCGCCATGAGAATGTCGCCGAGCCCTCCAGCTAGCCATGCCACGTCGATCCGCCGACGTCGAAATGGGGCCAGGAAGGGTAACGGCCAACGCACCCAACGGGCCAGCCCCCCCCACCTCAGGCTCAGCCAATCGGCCAGGGGGTGAACCCACAACACATACCGCCAAAGGGCCATGTGAGCGGCGCGACGAAAAACACTGGATACCTTCACGTTGTTGTTTGTTGACGAACCAGCAGTGTCCACGGTCACCTTAGCCGCTCCGAGATTGATGGATGCTCCACGCTGAGATCATGGGCCTCTCCGCACAGGTAGCCAAACCTGAAACAAGCACGCGTGATACACTGTATATATAGGCCATGAGATCGAGGGGCCACAAGGGCCGAATTTGAAAAAAACTGATGACTCTCGCTCCTCACCACCGCGGAGTTGGCCTTTCTGGGCAGCGTGCTCACATCCATGTAGGCATGGGTCGCCACGGTTCTGCTGATCCCGCCGCGCCGGGACTCGTTCCGCACGTGAGCATGTCACCCAGCGGCATGAGACATCATCACTTGCGATGTCAACCACGGGCCAGTGGTGGCGTTGAGCGAGGACTCACTAGAAATCCTTGGAGATCTCCCCAACAATAGATATCAAGCACCTCGTTCTTCGCTTCTTCCGGCATGGGTAGCACAATTCGCGGTTGCTGATTGGCGGCAACTCCGCCGGCCAGGGGAGGATGACAGGCTCTCGCCAGCGCGCTATGCTGGGAGTCGGTGAAGCGCTCTCTCTACAGCAAGGAGACGACGCGGCCATGACTCCACTCGATCGCGATGAACCCCGGATCCTCGGTCGCCTGCCCGGCCCGCGGAGCGCGGCCTGGCTGGAGCGCGATCATCGCGTCATGTCTCCGTCGTACACCCGGATGTATCCGCTGGTCGTCCGCCGCGCGCGAGGGGCGATGGTCGAGGACATGGACCGCAATCGCTTCCTCGACTTCACCGCCGGAATCGCCGTCACCAACGTGGGTCATTCCCATCCCCGCGTGGTCGCCGCGATCCGCCGGCAAAGCCAGCGCCTGATCCACATGTCCGGGACCGACTTTTATTATGCTCCCCAGGTTCGTCTGGCCGAGCGGCTGGCGGCTGTCGCTCCCGGCCTGGGTCCCAAGCGCGTCTTCTTCACCAACAGCGGGGCCGAGGCCATCGAGGCCGCGCTCAAGCTGGCGCGGCGGCACACCGGACGCTACCGGGCGATGTCGTTTCTGGGAGCGTTCCACGGGCGGACCTATGGGGCGATGTCGCTTTCCGGCTCGAAGCCCATGCAACGGCGCGGCTTCGCTCCGCTGGTACCCGAAATCCACCACGCGCGCTATGGCGATCTCGAAAGCGTCCACGCTCTGTTGAGAACGATTTGCCCGCCCGACGAGCTGGCGGCCGTCTTCGTCGAGCCGATCCAGGGCGAAGGCGGTTACATCGTCCCACCGGCCGACTTCCTGCCCGGCTTGCGGAAGCTGTGCGACGAGCACGGCGTGCTACTCGTGCTCGACGAGGTTCAGAGCGGCTTTGGCCGGACGGGGAAGATGTTCGCCAGCGAGCACTGGAGCGTCGAGGGAGATATCGTCTGCCTGGCCAAGGGAATCGCGGGCGGCTTGCCCCTGGGGGCCATCGTCGCGCGGGCCTCGGTGATGGACTGGCCCAGCGGCAGCCACGCCTCGACCTTCGGCGGCAACCCGGTGGCCTGCGCCGCGGCCTTGGCTTCGCTGCGACTGATCGAGACGCGATACCGGGCCAACGCCCAGGCTCGCGGCGATCAGCTTCGCAAGGGACTCGTGGAACTGGCCTCTCGCTATGTGTTCATTCGTGAAGTCCGTGGGTTGGGCCTGATGATCGGCGCCGAGGTGTGGGATGAGCACGGAGGTCCCGCGCCGGTCTTGCGTGACCGGATCATCGACCGGGCGTTCCGCCGGGGCCTCTTGCTCTTGCCCTGCGGCGCCAGCACGATCCGGTTCTGTCCGCCGCTTTGCCTGACCGCTCGCCAGGTCGAGATCGGCCTGACCATCCTCGATGCCGCCCTGGACGCGGAGCGGAGCGATGGGGAAGCGTCTTCATCGCGGCCCAGCGACGGCGTCGCGCCGGCCCTGGCGTGAGCGGTTCCCCATGTATGAACCGGAATCATTTAAAGGAGGCCGTCGTCATGTCAACGCTCACTGCTTCGGCCGCTCCACCTGCCTTCGAGTGGCAGCGCTGGCCTGGAACCGAGGCTTTCCTCGACCGCCTCGTCGAGCGGGCCCGCGAAGGCAACGCTCTACTCGATGAGCTGGCGGGCCGGATGATCCGGGAAACCGGCACGCCGCTTTCTGTCTGGGTCGATCACCTGGTGGTCGCGGGCTCGTCCAGTCTGCCTCGAAAACTGGCCGAGCTCGGTTTTCGACGGCAGTCGCTGCCTCATCCCGCCGGCGGTTCGCCCTATGGACATTCCGGAGGCGTCTTTCCACGGCTGGTTGTCGTTCCAGCCTCGGGCCCTTGCGACGAGAGCGGTGTCGCCCGCGTGGCCGAGCTGGCGATCAAGGTGGAATCGGTCGCGGCGTTTTCGAGGGCGCACGACCTGGGTTTGGAGATTCTCGGTTATCCGATGGGCCCGTACCGGACGGCAGCGATCCCGGGCAGCCAGACGAATCTGAGCGTCGTCGAGCGCCGGGCTTATCTGGGATTCGAGCCCTTTCCCGGCGAGCTGGCGCGCGAGGGGAGAATGCGGCCCCATGCGGCCCGCGACGCCCTGGCCGCGCGCGATCTCTGGCTGGGACGAAAGCGGCGGTTCGACGACGACCTGGAAGGATTCACGACGACCGAGGTCACGCTGGAACGCGTCATCGAGCTGGCGGGCTCGCGCGACCTGGCGTGTCACCTGGTCTTCGAGGTCGAGCGCGACTACTGGCAGTCGCGGAACCAGGCGGCACGGGTGCAGAAGGCAAGGCAAGATCGGCTGGGGCTGGGTTGGGCCAACCACGACCATCACACGTTCCGCTGCTCGCGGCGGTTCTTTCCCCGAGTGATCGGCATGTTCACCCGGCTGGGCTTTCAGCTTCGCGAGCGCTTTCACGCCGGCGCGCACGCCGGCTGGGGCGCGCAGATTCTGGAGCAGCCGACGACAGGTATCGTCATCTTCGCCGATCTGGATCTGGCCCCCGAGGAGGTCGCCCAGGACTTCACCGTCGAGGCGCTTCCCGACCTGCCCCGGCCGGGAACCGTCGGGCTCTGGGTCGCGCTGCATGGCGAGTCGATCCTCGAAGCCGGCATGCACCATCTGGAAGCTCAGTTTGATTTCGAGGCCCTGCGTGACGGCCTGAAGAGCGAGGCCGGTATCGAGACGATGTCGCCGTTCTCGGACTTCCCCTTCCTCCGCCAGGCGTTCACCTCGGGCGAGCGCTGGCCCGTGGCGCGGCACCGCGCCGACCGCGCGCTGGCCTTGGACTGGATCGACACGGCCCAGCATGCGAAGTTCCTCAAGGAGGGCGCCATCGGCAGCCATCTCGAGAACCTGGAGCGTCGCGAGGGCTACAAGGGATTCAACCAGCAGGCGGTCAGCGCCATCATCGCCGCGACCGATCCGCGGCTGCATTGACCTGTGCAGCGCGTCGTTTGAACCTGGACGAGAGATCCGCCGTGACACAGCTCCAAGATTCCCCTGACGAGAGACGACAGACGCCCGGCCGACTAGTCGCGAAGACCTCCCAGATTCTGCTGCACGAGGACCGGCTGCGTCTGGGCGGGGGGCCCGACGCCATCGCCCGGCAACATGAGAAAGGGCGGAAGACAGCGCGCGAGCGGCTCGTCCTCCTGCTCGATCAGGACGCCCCCCAACTCGAGGTGGGCCTGTGGGCCGGCCACGAAATGTACGAGGAATGGGGCGGCGCGCCGGCTGCCGGGGTCTTGACCGTGATCGGCTCGGTGCACGGCCGCCGGGTCATGGTCGTCGCCAATGACGCCACGGTGAAGGCAGGCGCCTGCTTTCCGATCACGATCAAGAAGATCCTCCGAGCCCAGTCGATCGCCGCGGACAGCCGGCTGCCTTTGGTCTACCTGGTTGACTCGTCGGGCGTCTTCCTGCCGATGCAGGACGAGGTCTTTCCCGACGAGGACGACTTCGGCCGGATCTTCCGCAACAACGCCGTCCTCTCGGCGCGCGGGATCCCTCAGTACGCGGCGATCATGGGCAACTGCGTGGCCGGCGGGGCGTACCTGCCGGTGCTCTGCGACACGGTGCTCATGACGGAAGGCTCGGGCCTCTACCTCGCCGGCCCCGCGCTCGTGAAGGCGGCGATCGGCCAGACCATCACGAGCGAGGAACTCGGCGGCGCCCACGTTCACGCGGCCTTCAGCGGCACCATCGACTATCGCGAGCCCGACGACGAAGCCTGCCTGGCGCGACTGCGCAGGTTGATCGCCATGCTCCCCGCCGATCCCCAATCAAGCGTCGATCGCGGTGCAATCGTTCCCCCCCGCCTGCCGGCGGAAGACGTTTACCGGGTCGTGCGGAGCGAAAGTTCGGCCCAGTACGACGTGCGAGAGCTGCTGGCTTGCCTGCTCGACGGCAATCCGTTCGAGGAGTTCCGGGCGGAGTACGGTCCGACGATCGTCTGCGGGTTTGGCCGGCTCGGCGGAATCGCATTGGGGGTCGTCGCCAACCAGCGGCTGCGCGTGCGCAACGAAGGAGGAGGGCCCTATCAGTTCGGCGGCGTCATTTATGGGGACAGCGCCGACAAGGCCGCCCGGTTCGTCCTGGAGTGCAACCAGAGCCGTTTGCCGCTGCTATTCATCCAGGACGTCAACGGCTTCGACGTCGGCCGCGACGCCGAGCGCGGCGGGATCATTCGCCGAGGGGCCAAGCTGGTGAGCGCGGTGTCCAACAGCACGGTGCCCAAGATCTCGCTCATCGTCGGCCACTCGTTCGGCGCGGGGCACTACGCGCTCTGCGGCAGGGCGTTTGACCCGCGATTTCTCTTTGCCTGGCCGGGCGCGCGATACGCCGTGATGGGCGCTCAGCAGGCGGCTCGAACCATGCTTGACGTCAGCGTCGCGGCGCTGAAGCGGCAAGGCAAGGCAATCGACCAGGCCGAGCTGGACCAGCTCAGCGAGGAACTGCGTCAGCGGTACGATCGCGAGACCGACATCCGCTACGCCGCGGCGAGGCTCTGGGTCGACGCGATCATTGAGCCGGCGCGGACCCGCGAGATCCTGATCCAGGCCCTTGACGTCGCCACCCGAGTGCGCGATCCGGAGCCGATCACGACGGGAGTTTTTCAGGTTTGAAGCGGAGGCTCTCATGAAACATAGGCGGAAGGTGTCATGACATGTTGTTGAAGGCTCCCCTCAAGATCGGCAACGGCGCGGGGTTCTGGGGCGACAATCTCGATGCGCCGTACCTGCTGGCGCGCGACGGCGGGCTCGACGTGCTCACGCTGGAATACTTGGCCGAGCTGACGCTGGCGATCCTCAGCCATCAGCGAGCCAAGAACCCGGCCGCGGGCTTCGTCACCGATTTTCCAGACACGCTGGAACGATTGGTCCCGATCCTGCGAGATCAAGAGCAACTGCACATCGTCACCAACGCGGGAGGCTTGAATCCGCGGGCCTGCGCCGTCGCCTGCGGGAAGATCCTCGAAAAGGCCGGGCTGGGCGACATCGAGATCGGCACCGTCAGCGGTGACGACGTGCTGGGCCAGATTCCCCGCTGGCTTGCTGACGGCGTCGCGCTGGACAACATGGAAACAGGCCAGCCCCTTTCGGAGGTGGCCGATCGGCTCTCAAGCGCGAATGTCTACTTGGGCGCGCGGCCCATCACCGACGCGTTTCAGAACGGTTGCCGGATTGTCCTGACCGGCCGGGTCGCTGACGCCTCGTTGACGCTCGGTCCCGCGGCCGCCCACCATGGCTGGTCGTGGAGCGACTGGAACACGCTGGCTGGAGCGAGCGCGGCGGGACACCTGATCGAGTGCGGCGCTCAGGTGACCGGCGGTCTCTGGCACGAGTGGGACAGAGTGCCCGATCTCGCCGGCATCGGTTACCCGATCGCCGAGGTTGCCGCCGACGGTTCCGCCGTGATCACCAAGCCAGCGGGGACCGGCGGACTGGTGAGCGTCGGGACCGTCACTGAGCAACTGCTTTACGAGATCGACGACCCCACGCGGTATCGGACGCCCGACGTGGACGTTGACTTCACCACCGTAAGCCTGACCGAGGAAGGCCCCGATCGCGTGGCCGTCCGTGGCACGACGGGAAAGCCTCCATCGGACCGGCTCAAAGTCGCAATCG
>JBMFUH010000109.1:0-11672 GCA_049966735.1 Isosphaeraceae bacterium | reverse complement strand
GCCCACAGGGGCCAGGCATGAGGCCCCTGAAGTCCGAAGGGGGCGGGGTGCAACCATGATGTCCAACGTTTTTCGGCTCAAGATTGACCGGACAGCGCACGCGGGCTGCCGCAACGCGGGATTCACGCTCGTCGAGCTTCTCGTCGCCATCGGCATCATCGGCCTTCTGATCGGGCTCCTTCTGCCGGCCGTGCAGTCATCACGCGAATCCGCGCGGCGCGCCCAATGCGTGGCCAACCTGAGGCAGCTCGGGCTCGCGCTCAACAACTACAACGCCGAATTTCATTGCTTTTCGTTCATCAACAGCATGTTGGACATGCCCACGAAGAGGTATGGGTGTTTCTCTGCCCTCACCTACCTCTTGCCTTTCGTGGACCAGGGCCCCACATTTAGCGCCATTAACTTCTGCCAGCCAACGGCCGACCAGGTCTTTTCTGGTACATTCCAGGGAACCAAGCAGCCCGCGCCGGCGAACCTCACCGCTGCTGGCCAGGCGATCTCCGTCTTTCTGTGTCCCTCCGACCCCGTGAGGACAAGCGTCGGCCCGGCGGGCTCAAACTACCGCGGTAACATGGGGACCCTCGTGGCGCCGGTGCCACCGGCCATTGTGCCCACCGAAAGCAAGAACGGTGCTTTCATGACCAACTTCGCCCTTTCCGGGGCGGCATTTACCGACGGTCTTTCGACCACCGTCGCGTTTTCCGAGAAGCCACGGGGGATGCCTGGAGGTCCTTTCCAGCCGTTCACCGGGTACTGGATGAACCAGTCGGCACTCTACACGACAATCGGCGAGCTGATGGCCGCCTGCAGCCAGACGAGCGTCCCAGTCAATTTCCAAAATGACACTGGAAACGTGTGGTTCCTCCCTTACTATCGCTTTACATACTACAACCACAACGCTGGACCCAACAAAGCGGTGCCCGACTGCGTCGGGGGGTGGAACAGTCCAGATCCAGCTCTGGGCAACGGGTCGTTCGCCGCGCGAAGCTTTCACCCGGGGGGCGTGAACGTCGTTTTCGCTGATGGCCACGCCCGCTTCGTTCCGCAGTCGGTCAACGTGTCCGTCTGGCGGGCGATCGGAACGCGAAGCGGCGGAGAGACGGCGACCCTGGGAGCGGATTGACCCCAGTCGGTCCCGAGGGGGTCCCGGGGGCGGGACGTTGGTGAGAACTCCCGCCGTCGAGACGCGGATGCAAAACGCTGCTGGATAGAGCGAAGGAGCGACCCGATGGTGTCACTGGTTTTGGCCGTTGTTCTGTCAGCGCAGACCCCAAGCAAGGGCCCCCTCACGGCACGCGCACGCCTTCTGGAAGACATCGCGAGGGCGAGAAAGGGCATCACTGCCATCTCTTGCATTTACGAGGAAACGAGCACACCGTCGGCTTATCTCGTTGCGCTTCGCGCGGCTGATTCCAACCGGCCTCCGGACCGGGTCAGGGCCCAACTGAGCACGAACGCGACTGTTCACTTCGAGGAGGTCGAGTCCGGAATGTTCCTTGCGGAAATACAAACAAAGGACCGCGATGGGAGGACGAAGCACCGGCAGAGCTACAGTTGGGACGGCAAGGAAGACTGGCAGCTAAAGTACGCAGGCGATCCCAAAATACGGTTGCCGAACGTTACGATACACAGCGGTGTGCGGGTCCGGTACGACAACGAAATCTTCGCGCGCAGATACCTCCTCCTTTCCGTGCTGCCCAGGGAAGAATCGAGCGCTGGTAGTTACAACTTGGCGGACATGCTCCGTCAAGGCGAGCCGGAGTTCTTGACCGACGAGGAGGTCCTTCAGTCGCGATGTCTGCCGATAGCATTTCACGGTCGCCTGAGCAAGATGGAAACGAACAGCACCGTTTGGATTGCCCCGGCGAAACAGTACGTCGCGCTACGATATCGGAATCAATCCCGGGCCCCAGGGGAAAGTCAGTGGCATCTCATGGAGGAGTGGAACGCGACCACCCTCGCCGTGACGGAGGTAAAGACCTCGGGCGGCACGAGGCGGGTCTGGTACCCGAGCCACATCAGCCGTTCGGTATTTGATAGGAAAGGTAACCCGCTCTTCACCGGGGAGTGCCGCATAACGTCTCTCACCCTGAACAAGCCCCCTCCATCCGCCGCGTTCACACCCAAGCTCGAGGCCGGCGCCTCGGTCATGGACTTCAAAAAGGGAAGGTCCTTCGTTTACGGCGGAGGGTTGAGTCGGCGACTCCGCGCGGTGATGACCGAAAAAGTGAACGAGAGCAGGAAGGCCCTGGCGTCGTCGAAGCCGATGCAGGTTGATGGCACAGCCTCCCCGCCCCATTCGTATTACGAACGTCTTTCATGGATTGCCGTTGTGGTCGGCTGCATCGGCCTTCTTTTCGCCGCCTACTTGGCGGTGAAAGGTCGTCGTTCACCGGCCCACCCTTCTCCCAAAGACCATTGAAAGGAGAACCTCGGATGCGATGTCAGCCTGGAACCGCGGCGCAGTGCTGCTTTTTTTTCTGCACCACGCTGGCAATCGTTTTGGGTGCTTCACTCGTGGACGCCTGCTCAGAAACGTCCTGCTCAGCAGCCAGCGATGCGGACTTGCAAAGATCGGGAGGGATCATCGAGGGAGCCTACACGTTCACCAACGACCTCTTTGACTGCGATACGAACAACTGTCATAACACGGGAGGGACTAGCTATATGTGCAAAGGTGCCTCAACCGGTCTTCTCGAGGGCGGTTCAGGTGATTTCGTCTGGGAGGAACCCATGCTGTGCTACCCCGAGTACGTTTACGATGTGAACGACTGCCAGGGATCGCCCGTATCAACCACGGGTGACTGCCAGAATATGGCTCCATTTTACTATGACCCCTGATTTGGAAGACAACGACGCCTCAGCCGCGTCATCCGGCCACTGCGTCTTGCGATAGGGTCCGCGCGTGTCTGGCAAGTCGGGTCGCGCGTACTCCACAATGGCCGCCCGGAGGTCAGCGCGTGGCTTGAAAAAAAACCGCCCGCGTGCGTGGAGGGGCCATTTGGTGCCCCTCTCGTATCGCCCAAGCGCCCATGTGTCCACCGTGGACTCACGGTCGCGTGTCCGGGGTTTTAGCTCCCTCCGACCGGCAGCTTGATGTCGAAATCTCGCGCCGCGCGGGAGGGTTGCAACAGCCAGATGATTGCTTGTGTGTTTCGGGTGACGATGCCCATCGCGCCGGGGTCGCCGGAAATCAAGACAAGGGCCTGTCCGGCCTACCCGGATCTCGGCGCCTGCAAAAGGAGCGTCGAATGCTCACGATTCCCCGGGACCTGCGCTGCGCCGTGAGATTCAGGCGTTGCATGCCGGCAGCGCTTCTCGTTCTGGCGTACGCGATTTTGACTCCACGCAGGTCTCCAGGACAGACAGTTGAAGATAAGAACATTTGCGGGCCACTGGCACTGGCAGCGGTGTCAGAGTATCTCGGGTCGCCCGAGCTGTCGCCCGAGGCGTTTCGGCTGCTTCCTCCGTCTGGAACCCCACGAAATCTCGGTGAGCTCCAAGCTGCTTCACGGCAGATGGGGCTTTGCACTCGCGCTCTGAGGTGGCAGCGCTACTCGCGAGTCGACCTGTCCTCGCCGGCAATCATTCCGCTTAACCCCAAGGGCCGAAGGGGTGTGGGACACTTTGTCGTGCTGCTCGCTTTGGAGAATGGGCGCTTCTTTGTGCTCGACCCTCCGAAGACCGCAGGGTGGCGCTCATCGGACGAACTCTGGAATGAGTGGGATGGTGTTGCTCTTCACGTAGCAATGTCTGAATCCTCATTATTAAGGTACGACTCCTACTGCTCGCAAAAGTCCCGAGCCCTGCTGGCGGTCTTACTGGGCTGTGCCTCTGCAGTTGTTGGACTGCCCTTTCTTATCAGGGTCTCGATGCGCGCCTGCCTCACCTCGCACCCTCGGCGCTGGCCACATCGGCTCACCGATTGGCGCGTTCTGGCGAGCATCTGTGCCGTGACCGCCGGTGTTGGTGGATACGTCGCCTCCCGGCATCAGCGGGTCGCCGCGAGAGGGCCGTTCATTACTGCCATTCCAGACGCAAGGCTGATCAGGTTACGTTGGGAAGAGCTCCCCAAGAGCGGGGCGGTTTCAACGGATTTTCTCGTGCAGAACAACACCGACAAGGTTGCCAAACTCACGCGTGTCGACACCAGTTGCGGTTGCGCAAGGCCGACGGTAAGTGCTACGGAGATCCCACCCGGCGGCAGGATAAGCATCAAGGTGGACGTGTCACCGGGGGC
The DNA here is from genome assembly GCA_049966735.1 of Isosphaeraceae bacterium. Classification (GTDB taxonomy): domain Bacteria; phylum Planctomycetota; class Planctomycetia; order Isosphaerales; family Isosphaeraceae; genus Aquisphaera. The sequence continues at coordinate 7,432 of JBMFUH010000109.1, read as the reverse complement.
AAACAAAGTCACCAAGTTTAAAATAACCGCCCATTTTCGAATTCCAACGGAGGACAAGATCGTTCTACAGGGCTGCATCGTCTGCGAATGACCTCGTTGCGAGAGAATGGGTAGGCGGTGCCTGAGCTTGGTACGGTACAGCGACTTGTTCTAGCACCGCGTGCCTTACGCTGGGGTCAGCTGTGAAATCTGTTGTGCGGGAGTGCCTTTGCGCGGCGCTGAGTATCGCGATCATGGGGTGTTCGCGTGACTCGGATATGTTTCAGAAGCCCAGTGACGAGGAGGTCCGAGTGGGACGGGCCTCCCTCGTGTTGACCGAGCCGCACGCCATCCGCTTCGGAGCCCTCAGGCCCGGGCGGTCGGCGCACATGAGGCTCGGATTGATCGCCAGGCAAAGGGCGGCATCGATCGACGTCTATAGAATCACTACGAGCTGCCCCTGCGTAATCGTCGAGCCAAAATCGATTCGTATTGACGGTAAGACTGGGGCTGAGGTGTCGGTGAAGTTTGACCCAGCCACGGAGCCGGACTTCCGCGGCCCCCTCGCCGTCGAGTTGAAAGGCTTCGACCGGCAGGGTGTCGAGTTGTTCAGCACGCAAGTGTTTGTCTCCATCGCTGACTGAAGCGTTTCGCCCCTGCGTGGGCGATGGGTCACGCCCCTCGCCGTTCGCTGCTGAGCGGGGCCAGTCCGGGCGTCAGGGGCCGTACGGGTTCTCCGAAACCGACGCTATGTGATTCCGGGAACTCGGCGCGACAGGAAGAACCACATGCCGCCCTCAAATGCCGGGCGACACAATCTCCGGAGCCGCGCGGCCAGGCGCGGACCGCTCGTGTTCTCGTCAATGAGGAACCTCATCTCTCCATGGGCCCCAGAAGGCCCCGCGCGCGCAGGCTGGCCACCTCCTCGTCCCGCTCTTGCTCGATGAGCGGGAGGTTCTTGGCCACATAGTCGAGCGCCTCGAGGACTGCCTCAAGCGGGACCTGGTAGTTTTCAGCGAATTCTTCAGGGGTGTAGGGATCAGGACCGTGGATGGCCTCATAAACCACGGCCGCTGGAATCCGTCGATCCTTGAGGAAGAGTTGTCGGTAATTGGAACCGGGGCGCCGCTCTAAGTGCTGATGCTGTGTCTCGGTCTTCGTCGTCATGGCAGCTCCTTCCCAATCGAAGGCGATTCTACCGCCGCTGCCCGCTATTCCTCCACATTGTGCACCTGATTGGCCTTCAGGTCCTTGAGCGTCGTGACTTTCCCCGACGGCCAGGTGATCGTCACTTCGTCGGCCTTGGCGGCTTTGCCCAGGCCGAAGGTGAGCGGCAGCTCGACGGACGAGAGATAGCTCTTGGAAGGGAAGAGCTGACGGTGGCAAACCTGGTCGCCAACCTTGACTTCCACCTTCGCGCCCAGCGCGCTGCGGTTGGACGTCTTGCCGTTGCCTTTGAGCGCCAGGCGGATCCAGTGGTTGGCGTTGCCGCCCTCGTTGCGGAAGAGGTGGGGCGAGCCGTTATTGACCGTGACGATCGCGTCCAGATCGCCGTCGCCGTCGATGTCGGCATAGGCGCTGCCCCGACCGACGATGGGCCGGAAGAGGTCGGGTCCGGCGGTCTCGGGCCCGACCTTGACGAAGAGATTGCGCCCGACCTTGCCGGTGTTCCAGTAAAGCTGGACCGGCTGCTCGTACGACTCGCTGGCCTGCACCTTGGAGATGTCGGGCTCGAGATGGCCGTTGGCCGACATCAGGTCGAGCCGGCCATCGAGATCGTAGTCGAAGAAGAAGAGGCCGAACTTGAGCGGCGGCTGCGTGGGCGCGCCGAGGCCATACAGGTTGGCCAGATCGGAAAACTGAAGGCTCGACGGCTGGTCGCTGACGTAGAGGGCGGTCATCTCGTTGGCGAAGTTGCCGATGGCCAGCCCCAGCCGCTCGTCGTTGCTGAAGCAGGCCCAGTCGCAGCCCATGCCCCCGCGCGGGGAGCCCGTCTGGTCGAACGCGACTCCGGAGAGAATGGCCACTTCCTCGAACTTGCCCTTGCCCAGGTTGTGGAACAGGAAATTCTGCACGGTGTCGTTGGCGACGGTGATGTCCACCAGGCCGTCGCCATCCACGTCCAGGGGCGCGACCCCGAGCGACTTGGCCAGAGGCGCCTTGAGGTCGGGCGTGCGAACCTGGATGCCCGCCTCCTCGCTGATGTCGGTGAAACGACCCGCGTCATTGCGGAGCAAAGCGCAGAGCGAGCCCGGGAACGACGCGGGTGGGCCGTATGCCCGCCCCAACCCCGTGAGCTGGAACCCTTGCACCTTGTCGATCTCCGGAGTCCAGGTCACGTAGTTGCAGATGAACAGATCGAGATCACCATCGTTGTCGATATCAAGAAACGTCGCGCCGGTGAGCCAGCCATTGGGCCCCCTGGCATGGGCGGCCTCGGTCACGTCCTGGAAATGTCCCTTGCCGTCGTTCTGGAACAGGTGCCCGCCGTGGATCGCCGTGATGTAAACGTCGAGGTTGCCGTCGTTGTCGTAGTCGCCGACGGCAACACCCTGGCCGTAGAAGCACTTGTCCAGTCCGGCCTCCTTGGTGACGTCCTGGAAGCGCCCCTTGCCGTCGTTGCGGTAGAGGGTCTGGGTGGGAGCCGGCGCGGACTTGTCCTCATGACCGGGCCAGGGGCACGAGTTGACGAAGAGGAGGTCCGGGTCGCCATCGTTGTCATAGTCGAGGAACGCGACCCCCGCGCCCATCGTTTCGGGCAAGAGCTTGTCGCCAAAAGCCCCGTTGAAGTGGACGAACTTGATGCCGGCGTCCTTGGTCACGTCGACGAATTTCACGGGCGGAAGGGTTTCGATCTTCACCACATCCGGTCGCCTGGGGGCCACCGGTTCGGCGATCACGGCTGGCTCGGTCGGCGCACCGCAGCCCGCGGCTGCAAGAGGCGCAAGGATTAGTCCAAGCAGGCTGAGAATCCTGGTGAGATGATTCGCGTGATGTCTGGTCATTCTCCACTCTCCTGAGCGTGAACCGGGTTCGTGGTCGTCTGGACGGGGAAGGCGGCCGCGGCTGCAACGGGTGCAGTATCGATCCCGGGGGCTCCGGGGCGGTGCAACGAATGAATCACGATCGACTGTGAATTGATGTTGGCGGCTGGGTTGTTCCTGCGGGCCGCCGCGAAGGCCTCGCCCTGCGCGGATTCGTCCGGCTTGAGCCGTTCGTGCAGGGCCTTGTGGGTCATCTCGAGCGCTTTGCCGAGGGCGGCCTGTGCGTCGGCATCAGTCTCGCGTTCCCAGACCGGACCGAGCAGGGCCGCAAGGTCATGAAGCGGCTCGAGCCGGGACTCGAACCGGGGGCGCTCGCCTTTCATGTAGCGGACAACATCGTGCGCCAGTTGCCGTGCCCGGGTCTTGCGCTCGGCCGGAGTCGTCTTGCTTTCGGCGATCGACTGGCCCAATGCCAGCAGGGCATCGGTCGCGATGGGCCTGGCCGCCTCCTCGGATGAGATCGGATCGATCCGCGGGCTGCCCCAGGAGGGATCACCGAAGGCCTGTCCCAGCACATAGTGGGCGTCGAAATCCTCGGAGTCGATCGCCAGCGTGCGGTGGTAGGCCACGATGGCTTTCTTCAGCCAGTCGCGCCGTTCGGCGCTCTGGACCCGCTCGAGCTGAGCCCGCTGGAAGAGCGTTCGCGCCAGCTCGTTGTTGACCACGAAATCCAGGCTGAAGTCGAATTTCCGCTCGGGAATTCGCGTGTGGAGGACCTTTTCGTAGCTGGCAATGGCCTCTTCCAGCATTGCGTTGGAGGAGTTGATCTGGCCGGTGAGCCAGTTGATGACCCAGGGGGCCGCGGGCTGTTTGTGCGCGGCGGCTTTCTCCAGGGCAGCCAGGGCATCGGGAATTCTTCCCTCGCGCTGGTAGACGCGGGCCAGGTTCACCCAGCCGTCGGCCTGGTCCAGCTCGGAGACCTTGCGGAAGACCTCCTCGGCCTGTCTCAGCTCTCCCTTCTGGTCTCCCTTGGTACTGCCCTCCAGCAACAGACCGATGCCGTAGTCGTTCCAGCGTTGCCACTGCTCCTTGATGGGCGAGGGCTCGCTGGCGACGCTCGGTCCCCCTTCAACCGGAAGCCGCACCGTGTCTTGGGCCATCACGACGACGGGAATCTCCGGCCCCTGCCTCGGTCCAAAGATATAGTCCATGTACGTGCGGTCGAACTTGCGGTAATTGACCCTGGCCTCGAGCGTGATGGGACCGTCGAGATCCCGGGGAACCTCGAGGGCGAAGTGGACGACCTGACCGGCCCCCGGCGGGATCTGCTTGTTGTAGAGGGGGACGAAGATATCTTGCGGGTTGCGGCGATCGATCCGGTTGCCCTTGAAGTCCAGCATGTACACGTTGATGAAGTGCGAATAGGGATCAACCGTGCCCTCGGAGTCGATGCCGCCGCAGCGGCCGATCACGCGGTCGTTCCGGCGGGCGATCAGCTCGACCCAGATCTCGTTCGAATCGACCGTTCCCTGGGTCAGGGGATGCCCGACTCCCAGCGTCCGGACGACCGTCTCGACCAGGTATTTCCGACCCTTCTTGAGCGCAGGCAACACAGGTCGAAGCGGACCGAGCAATTGACCTTCGATCTTGCCCCCGTCGCGGAGAGCGAAGATGTCGATCCGCACTTGCTGGTCCTTGAGAAACTTCTCCTGCTTCCTGGCGGTCTCGGTGTCGCCCTGGAAAGTCGGCAGTGCCGTGTTGGCCCCCAGGAACAGGTGGTTGTGAATCTGTCGTGCTCCCTTGCCGTCGAAATCCTTGGCCCCGAAGTCGTGGGACGCCATCAGGTCCATGTGGCACTCGGAGCAGTTCGACTTGGCGACCGGCGGATAGTAAAAGCTCCTGGCGCCATGACCGGAAACCCCCGAAAGCAGGTAGCTGTTGTAATGGTCCTGCCCCCGGACGAAATCGCGGTAATGGTTCAAGGGGTAAGGCAGGCCGACCTTGTGGCAGACCGAGCAGAACTCCGCGCTCTTGATGATCGGCTTCAGGAAGGTTTTCTTGTGCATCTCGGGCTTGGCCTTCACCAAGGTCCGGTTCACCCACTTGAGGAACGGATTGTCGCTGAAGGCGAACGGGTAGTGATCCGGCTCCTCGATGGTGTAAGCGGCGTTGCCGCGCGTGTTGTTGACCGTGGTGATCATGTGGCAGACCGTGCAGGTGATGCCCGCCTGAGCCGTGACGTTGTTCACGTCGTCGTAGTTGGGGTCGTCGAACTCGCCGGAGAAGAACGGGACCGGATCGTGACAACCGGCGCACCAGCGAGCGGCTTGGGTCGAGCCGTCGCGCTTAAGCGCGACCTTGCGGGTTTCCCGGACGCTCATCAAATAGGCTTTATTGTTGAACGAGCTGAAGTGATGAGCCGAATGAAACCAGCCGTCGTAGGCGTCCTTGTGGCACTCCAGGCAGTACTGGTCCATCATCAGCGTCCCCGGCGGGATGAACTTGCCATTGGCCGTGACCGCTTCCGACGGATAGAAGTACTGCTTCCCTTCCTGCGGCCCCTTGATGCCGAACGAGCGGGGGTCCTGGAAATGGAGCAAACCCATCACGGCGACGAAGCCCGCGACGGGCAACGCGAATCCGCGGGCCCATTCCCAGCGAATCCGCGGCCCGGCCAGTCGGTGCCGAACATAGAACGCGACCGCGACGAAGGGAGCGACGACGTGAAGCCAGTAACCGATGTTGCGAATCCGCGTGTCGCGCACCTCGAGGCCGCCGATGCGCACCAGCACGAATCCCGAGACAACGGTCACCAGCCCGACTGTGAGGAGAATCAGGCCGTAGCGAATCGCCCCCTTGTTGGGACGCTTCCACGAGGTCGCCAGGTGCGCGAAGCCGAAGACCAAAAGGGGATGACCAGGAAAAGTCCGAGCGCGAGGTGCAACGCGACCATCATCATGTAGAAGTACGTTTGCTGGGTCGTTCCCAGGTACCAGGTGAGCGCGGTCACGCTGGAGAGGTAGAAGCCGTTGGCCGCCAGGAGGGCGAAACCGACCAGGATGATCCAGAGGAGTGGGCGGAGCCGCGATCCGATAGCGGGCTTGTAGACGCGCCCGGAACGGTCGCGCGTGGTCACGACGGGCGTGGACATAAGCGGGCTCCCTCGCGCCGGGGCGGAATGCCCGGCAGGCGAGACATCACGTGAGAATGTTGATTCAGATCAGTAGTGCGACGTTGATTGCGGAGCGTCTGGCCTGAGTTTGAGACTCTGGAGCATGGCGCCTATTTCCGGCGCCAGCCGGTCGTGAGCCTGCTCCGGAGTATGCCAGGACAGGAACAGCGTCCCCCTGGAACGGGGAAATCCGATGGTGACCTGATGCGTGGAGACGAGTGGTTTGCCCTCGGTCGCCAGCGGAGTTCCCACCCCACTGGGGGCAAGCGCGGCTCCCGAGCCGGGGGCGACAACCTCGACACGGGCCGCGGTCTCTTCGGCGATCGTCTCGGTCCGGTGCACCCGGACGGACAGTTCGGGAAGGTTGGCCAGCAGGTTGGTCCGCCCCTCGGCAATACTCCGTGCCGTCCCGCCAGGGTCAGGCAACGACTGGTAGATGACCAGAGAGGAGCCTTCGGGTCCTGACCAGGCCGCGAGCGGCGTGCCCGGAACCTCCCAGCGCTGAGGCTCGACCGACTTCCAGGAGCTGGGAACCGAGAGCGACACCCCCGCCTCTTCTAGCGGAGTGTTCCCCTCGCAGCCGCCCAGAACCACGATCAGGAGCCAACCCAATCCGATCTTGCCCAGCGCGCCATGGTATCGCGCTTCGAACACGAGCCATCGCCCCCACTTGAAAGTGAACGTGTCCGTTTCGCCGGTCCCGCGAGAACCGGCAATCACGCCAGCCGAAGTTGCAATCAAGCTGCATGGCGCGGCGGGCGATCAAGCCGGGAGGCAAGTGGAGGAGGCCGCAGGTTGAAACAGCGGATCACGATTTCCTCAACGCCGGCGCCTGGGGCTCCTGGAAGGCCCATCTGAAGCTGGGGAGCGAAGAGAATCCTCGTAGCTGTGGGAAGCGTCGGAACCTCCCCCGGGCAATGTGGTGGCATCACGGCTGGATGGACACGGACCTGGAGATGCTCGTCACGGAACATCCGGCTGCCGGGAAAGTCATCCCAGGTGAGGGCATGCGAATGCACAGCGCGGTCGGCGAGATGGCATCCCGAGCCCAGCGTGGCGCGTGAGCCACAGAGCAGGCACGCACTCGCCATTGCGGCCAGCAAGCAGAGACGGGTGGCCAGCTTGAAGGGCGGCTGCGGCACGACCATCCAACTCCCGATGCGTCCGAAATTCCCAAGCGCGAAGGGCAACAAGAAAAATCTAAGAAGCTTGCTGGCCTGTTGTCAATGGCCGCTGGGCTCGCGAGGGTGTAAGACGCGGTTCGTTTTTTGGAGGCCTTACGCCACTTTCCCAGGTT
>JBMFUH010000108.1:0-11691 GCA_049966735.1 Isosphaeraceae bacterium | reverse complement strand
GACGCGGGATGGAGCACGTACGACCGCCCCAGTGAGGACCATCGCCGCACTTCGGGTTCCGGGGCCGTCGCGCTCTGATCGAGAAGACATGCCATCTCTTCGAGCGCCAGGTCTCGCCGCGCTCTCAGGTCTCTCGAGGCAACCAGCCGGAGCTCGGGACGCGTTCCGGCCTGGGGGACGGACACAGGAACCAAGGCCAGGGCCAGGGCCTGGCATTCGCACTCGGCAAGCGACCGGCCCTGGCTGTCCGGGAGAAACTCGGGCGACCAGGCACTCTGGACGAGCCAGAGTCCAGGTACCACGCCGACGGCGAGCCACGAGAGTGCCACCAGAAGCCCCTCGAACCTCGACCCCACCCCGCCGCCGATGCCCAGGCTTGGTCCTCGGATTCCCAGCGCCAGGCTGAGGGTTCCGGCCGGCGAGTGCAGGGCGTAATGAGGAATCAGATGCGGAGAGATGCCCCAGACCCCTTCCGAGTCGAAGCGGTTGAGGGCCGTGAACAGGGTGGAACGCCCCAGGAAGCGCGAGGCGACGAGGATTCCCCAGTTGTTGAACTCAACGTCGTGGTCGTTTCCCATCCGCCTTATCGCTGCACGAACCGCCGCGAGCGCCGCAATCGTTTGATCGTCTGAATGACGCAGAGACGAGGGCTGAAGAGGTGGGCAAGAGGGCGACGCGGGCACGGGTTGACGACGATAACTGGCAATCTGCCCCGGGGTCATCCGGCAGAAGCCAGCTCCCGACACCTCCGCAGCCGCCGCGGTTTCAAGCCGAATCGCCGACCACGCATGCATCGTTTCCAGTTGGGGATTGGAGATCACCTTGGGGTCCCATAGCAGGGAAGCCGGCACCTCGGAGCGCCCTGAGCCGGCAGGCCACGACTCTTGAAACATTCGTTCATCCTGAGATCGATGCAGGATGAGGCTGACTATTTACGTTTTTTCGGATATTCTGACCAGAGCGATCGGCCCGGGATGTGGCCGACAGGTCTGGGACAGCAAGGAGTGGCCATGTCCGCCAGCCTACCGATGGACAACCTGCTCGCCGCGTTGAAGCGCAACACGCTTGTCCGCATCTTCGAGGAATTCGAGGAAACCCATCCCCAGAGCCACCTGAAAGATCTGGTGGTTGACGAGATGGGCCCCGGGCGCGAGATCCTGGTTCAGGGCCGCTGGGTGATCAACTTCGGCTCCGACAGCTTTCTCGGCCTGGACCGCGATCCCCGCGTCATCCAGGCGATCCGTCAAGGCGTGGAACGCTGGGGCTCGCACAACGGCACCTCGCGCGCCTTCGCCAGCGTCCGCTCCAATACCGTCGCGGAGGAAAAGCTGGCCTCCTGGCTGGGCGTGGAATCAACTCTCATCTACCCGTCCGTCACACTGGCCAATCTGGGAGCCATTCCCGGACTGGTGGGCCGCAAGGATGTCATCGTGCTGGACGAACTGGCGCACAACTCGATCCAGGAAGGGGCCAGGCTGGCCCAGGCCGGCGGGACCAGGGTCGCCACGTTTGCCCATAACAGCCCGGATGACCTGGAACGCACCCTGCGCAAGCTTCGTTCCTATCGGCTCGCCTTGATCTGCATCGACGGCGTTTACAGCATGAGCGGTGTGATCCCACCCATGGCGGAACTCAACCAGGTCGCCCGGGAAAACAGCGGCATCCTCTACATCGACGACGCCCACGGCACCGGCGTGCTGGGAAAGAACGGTCGGGGAACCGTCCTGGACGCGCTCGGAAGTTACGACAACACCTTCGTGGCCGGCTCGCTCTCCAAGGCCTTCTCGTGCGCGGGCGGATTCATCGCCTGTCCCCGTCCGTTCCAGAAGCTGCTCAAGATGCGCTCGAACAGCTACATCTTCGGCGGTCCGGTGGTACCTGGTTATCTCGATGCCGTCTGCACGGTCGTCGACATCCTGGAATCAAAGGAATACGACCTGCTCCGGGAGCGGCTCGATCGCCACATCCAGAGACTCGCTCAAGGACTGGCCGATCTTGACCTGGTTGTCATGGGAGGCGCGACGCCGATCCTGTCGGTGCTGGTCGGTGACGAGGCCGATACCCTGAAGGCCGGCAAGTTTCTCTTCGACCGGGGCTTCTACGTTCAGTCGGTGCTCTTCCCGGCCGTTCCGTACCACGGCGGAGTGATCCGCGTTCAGTGCAATTCCAACCACACGGCAGCGGCCGTCGAGGGGCTCATTGACGCCTTTCTAGCGCTCAAGCAGGCAATCCGGCTGCCGGCGCGAACCGACTCGCGCCACGGTGCGAGCAGCATCTTGCAGAAGCTCACGGCGTACTGCGCCGAGAAACTCGTGGATTGAACTTGCCCGCTCGCTCGGCGCGGGTCTCCAGATCTCGCCGTCCGCAGGCACGTGGAACGGAATTCCTTCCGTTTTGCTCACTCGCTCGGCGCGGGTTTTCAGATCTCGCCGTCTCTAGGCGCGTGGAACGGAATGAATTCCGTTCTGCCCCGCCGTCTCACGCGGCCGACCACTGTCTGACGGCAAGGGGATGATCGTCCTCGACGGGGGTTGCCGCGAGTTTCCCCTGCACCAGGTCGAGAAGATGGCCAACCTGCTTGACTTCCATCAGCTCTTCCATCGTCAGCCGGATGCGAAACTGCCGCTCGATGCGCATGACCAGGCCCACCACGTCGACGGAGTCGAGACCAAGCCCTTCCCGCAGTTCGGTCGATTCGTCCGGCAACTCGTACGACTCTCCCATCTCCTCTTCGAGCAGACTGATCAGCGTTCCGCGCAAGGTCTCACGATCCATCATCTTCTCGCCTCCCTGCGATTGGTGTCCTTGGGCAGATCGAGCCCTGTCTCCCTCGCGGGCCCGTGGGACCTCGTGAATCGTCCCTGATGGCGCCAAGGCTATGGAATATACCGATTTCGCCCAGCGGATCAACGTCGCTTCGATTGGAAGGAATGAGCTGTAGAGGGTGCGTCGCCAAGCCGCGCCATCCGGGGTGGTTGTGCGTCTCGATGGACACACCCTACGGCGAAACGCATGTCACTCGGCGACGTGGCCGTGCGGCAGGATGTAGCCCAGGGCCAGCAGCTTGTTGATGATGGTGTCCACACACTCCTGAACGCTGAGCTTGCTCGTGTCGAGGATGACCTCGGGGTTCAGCGGGGGTTCGTAGGGGTCGTCGACGCCAGTGAAGTGCATGGGCTTGCCCTGGGCGAGCGCGGCACGGGCCTTGGCATACATGCCCTTGACGTCGCGCTGCTCGCAGACTTCGATCGGCGTCGAGCAATAGACCTCGACGAACTTGCCCTTCGACAGCTTTCGCACCTCGTCGCGGACGGCGCGATAGGGGCTGATCACCGAGCAGAGCGTGGTGCCTCCGTGGCTGGCGATCAGGCCGGCCACGAAGCCGACGCGGCGGATGTTCGTGTCCCGGTCTTCCTTGCTGAAACCAAGTCCCTTGGACAGGTGGGTGCGGATCTCGTCGCCGTCCAGGGATGAGCAGTTCCGGCCGAATTCGGCCAGGCGTTCGATCAGGGCATGGGCGACGGTGCTCTTGCCCGCCCCCGACAGACCGGTGAACCAGACAGTCAGTCCCTGCCGGAACCGGGGAGGATTGGCCTCGTTCAAGATCTCGGCGACCGCCGGCCGGCTGAACCATTCGGGAAGTTGAAGTCCGCGGGCCAGGTACTTCTCACGGACCTCGGTTCCGGAGATGTCGGCGGTCTTGGCCAAGGGCGGGATCTCATCGACCGGGCAGTAGCGGTTTTCCTCGGACAGATAGACCATTTGCTTGAAGTCGACCATCTCCATGCCCAGCTCCTCCTTGTGCCTGGCCATCGATTCCTGGGCGGCATAGGGAGGATAAAACGGTTTGCCGGTCGAGTCGCTGCCCGGCCCGGCATGATCGCGGCCGACGATGAAGTGGGTGCAGCCGTAGTTCCGCCTGATGATCGCGTGCAAGATGACCTCGCGCGGTCCGGCCATCCGCATGGCCAGGGGGAGCAGGCTGAGGACCACCGAGCCGGACTTGTAGTAATTGTCGACCAGGGCGCGGTAGCACCGGACCCGGGTGAAATGGTCCACGTCGCCCGGCTTCGTCACGCCGACGACCGGATGGATCAAGAGGCCGCCGCCGATCTGCTGGGCGGCGCGCTTGGTCAATTCCTCGTGCGCCCGGTGGAGAGGGTTGCGGGTCTGGAACGCGACGATCCGTTCCCAGCCCAGGTTCTGGAAATGGTCGCGCAGCTCGGCGGGAGTTCTCCGCAGTTCGACGAAGTCGTAGTGGGGCGGGGTGCGGATGACCTCCAGCCGGCCCGCAGCGTAATGTCCGGGCTGGCGATCGAGGTGGGCCACGGCCGGGTGCTTCATGTCGAGCGATCCGTACGCCTTGGCGGCCTCACGCTTCTTGTCGGCCTGGTAAATCTCCTCAATCTCCAGGAAGGCCAGGAGATTGCCGTAGACGTCGCGGAGCGCCAGCGTCTTGCCCTCCTCGACGCCTTGCCCCGGCGTGACGGGGAGGGTGATGGGCAGCGGCCAGAGGGTACCGTCGGCCAGCCGCATGTCGTCGACCACGCGATCATAGTCGGCCTGGCCCATGAACCCTTGCAGCGGCGAAAACCCGCCGACGGAGAGGAGTTCCAAGTCGCAGAGCGAGCGCTCGTCGAGAGTCAGGCTGGCATGGTCCTTGGCGCTCGCCTTCATCTCGGCGGCCCGCTCCGGTTCGACGATGAGATCAACCAGCTTGCCGCCAAACGGGCTGTTCAGTTTTCCGTGAGCAAATGAGGCAGTAATGGTCAGGCTCCTCTTGCGGGAGTAACCCGTAGGGTGGGCAATGCCCACCCCACAAGGCTTTGAACGTGAAACAAAATTCGAAGATTCAGATGGTCCACACGTGAGGTTGGTCTTGAGCGACCAGTTCAGCGATGGTCGTGTTGTCGAGGACGTTTCGCTCCGCTTCGCGAACTTTTTCCCAGACCCTCGCCAGCGCTCCCGAGGACGGGCTGGCCTGGGGATTCTCGCGCTGAGGAAGGTCCGGGCCGTCGATCGCGACGAGAACATCGGCAACCGAGATTTCTTCCGGCGTTCGTGCCAGGCGGTATCCGCCCGCTGCTCCGCGGGTGCTCGCGACCAACCCCGCTCCCTTCAACTGAAGCAAAATCTGTACGAGATAGCGCTCGGGAATTGCGTGAGATTCGGAAATCTCACGAATTCGGAGGGGGGAGGCGGCCTGGTCGTGCCGCGCCAGCGCCAGAATCGCCAGGCACGCGTATTCCGCCTTCGCGGAGATCTTCATGGAGTAGTTGCCCCGAAGCTTACTTCCAGGGGGCGATCAGAGCTGACTGCTATCCAGCGAGTGCAGACCACACTCGGTCTTGGCCTGCCCGGCCCAGCGGCCCGCTCGCTCTTCCTGTCCTTCGGTCGCCGGCCTGGTGCACGGCCAGCACCCGATCGACGGATAACCCTGGTCATGCAGCGGATTATAAGGAACATGATTCGCGACAATGAAAGCCCAGACGTCGCGACGAGTCCAGTAGAGGAGCGGGTTCACCTTCACCAGGCTGAACTTCGCGTCCCAGCCAACCACACTGGCCTTGGCCCGATGCGCGGATTGGTCGGCTCGGATCGCCGTGATCCACGAGTCGTACCCCACCAGCGCGCGGCGCAGCGGCACGATTTTCCGCTCATAGCAGCATTGGTCGGAGTGCGTTACATAGAGCGGCCCTCCATGCAGGCGTTCATACTCGCTGACTGTCGTATCGGCGCTGACGAGTTCCACCTCGATCCCGTAGCGCTCAGCGATCCGATCCCGCAGCACTAGAGTTTCCGGAAACTGGTAACCCGTGTCTAGATTAAAAATTTTTAGCCTGGGCTCGATCTCGGCGAGAAAATGAATCAGGATACACCCCTCCGGGCCAAACGCCGTCGCCATGGTGAGCCGGGGAAAGAACCGCTCCACCGCCCAGCGGAGGATTTCCCTGGGCGTCCCTCCAGCCAGTTGCCTGTTGACTTCCGTCAGTTCTTCCTCTGCCAGCATCGACTCAACCATGGTATTTATTTCCCCTTGTTCCAAAGGTCAGTGGCCGGGGATAATCTTACATTTCATAGGCAAGAAAGTCAACATTCTGGTTCGCCCTACGGACGAGGAGTCATCCTGGACTGCGGATCGGATTCACTTGTCCAAGAGGGGCAGCCGGTCTAAAATGTTATCAGACCTGATAACACCGCCTCGGACCTAGCGAAGGGGTCGCATGATGGAAGAGTTTGGATTGTTGTTGAGGGATCTGAGGCTGAGAGCGAACCTCGGATTGCGCCGGTTCGCCGACTTGATCGATATCAAGCCATCCAATCTGAGCGACATTGAAAACGGTCGACGACGTCCCCCGGCCGACCCCGAGAAGCTTCGGGAGATCGCCAAGGTTCTCGGTCTCGCGGAGGACTCAGAGGAGAGGCGGCGACTGTTCGACGCCGCACGCCGCCAGGGCGACCTTCCGCCCGACATCCGGCACATGGCCGACCGGAAACTCGTCCCCGCTCTCCTCCGTACAATTGACAATCTGCAACTCGGGGACGATGACATTTCGCGGCTCATCTCGGATATCGAGACGCAATCAAGGACGGCGGAGCATGCCGGCTCAGAACCAGGTAAGAATCTATACTGTCGCGGAGCTGGAACGCCTGGCGAAAGATTACCTCGCCCAGCATTTCGGGACGGACGTTCTCATCCCCGTCAACGTGGACCTGCTTGTTGAGAAGGCCGAGAACGCCGTCCTCGATGTTTGGCCCAAGCTTCAGGCCAATCATAAGGTCTTGGGGATGGTTCTTCGGGACGTGGGTTCAGGCGAGTTTTTTGTGTATGTCGACGAGGATCTCGCCGATAACGATACTCCCAACGGTCTGGCCCGTTACCGAATGACGGTGGCAGAGGAACTGTCCCATATCCGCCTCCATCGCCCGCTCATCGCAGGGCTCCAGAGTCCTGACGATTTCCGCAAACTCCATGGCCCCCCCAGTGGAATGAGATCGAACGGAACGCGAAGAAGTTCGCCGCGATGCTCCTGATGCCCACGCAATCTCTGATGGCAGAGGCGAGGGAGGTTTACCATCAGATCGCCGGCCAGCACCAGATTCGAGAGCAGTTAGCCAAGGGCATGAGTGCTACCAGTCGCTGGGAGCCTCATATTAAGAAGCGGATCACTCTTGAGATGGCCAAGCGGTTCGAGGTCTCTGAGATGTCGATGCACTACAGGCTCGGAGAGTGGCCGGCTGAAATCTATAAGCACGTCGAGAGGGCCTTGGAGTCGGGAAACGATATCCTCCTTTGATGGCTCTCTCAGCTTGCCTCGCTGGTTGAGGTTCGGTAGGGATCAGGATCAAGAGCAAGATCAGGACATTCGTCTGCCCGCAAGCCACCAGCCGCTGGCCACTATCCATTCGCGAGGAGTTCCAGGTCGAGATCGGGCAAGTAGAGCGGGTCGCGGTCAAACTCGTCGAGCAACCGGGCGTCCGGGCGACCGGCCATGAGCATCCCGGCAAGCATGTAAAACCGATCGAGGTAGGCGCTTGCCCTGTGGAGTCCCGCGCCAGGGTCGATGCCGAGGTCCGGAGGAACGGACCAGTCGACCTGCTGGGCCTTGAGCAAGCAACGGGTCATGTGGGCCACGCTCCGCCGCTGCAATGCACCGTAGCGGTGGCGCTGTTCCAGGGCGAAGGTCAGCAGCTCGGCGGCCGATCGGCAGCGGTCGAAGAGATCGGAATCTGCCGGACGGGCCGCCAGCCACCCTCCGGCACTCGGGCCTGGCCGGCCCAGGATGCCGGTCGGATATCGCTCCAGGAAGCCAGACAAGGAGATCGCGGTGGCCTCTTCGAGAGCGGGGAGCCGGAGCAGAACCTGCTCGAGCCAATCCGCCCCCTTGCCGCCGGGCCAGTACCGAATCAGGTCGTGCGCCGACAGCGCCGCCACGGAGATCGGCTCGGCGGCGTCGGCTCCAGCGGATCGAATTCTCTCGGGCAATTGCCTCCAGCTCTCCAGGAAATCGTCGGCGTGACGGGCCGCGACCCGAGCTGTTCCGGACGGTTCGAGATAGCGCGGGTCGAGACCGTAACCTGAGCTGGGATCCGTCACTCGCGTGAGTGGCTCGGAATCCACTCCGAAGACCGCGACTCCCGGTGGGGTGATCATGGGTGCGGAAAGATGGCCCGGCGGCAGGATGGTTCCCCGGAGAAACTCGTCGCCGCCGACCCCAAAAAAACGCAGGCCGGCTTCACCCAGGGTCGATTCCAGGCCAGGGCGATAGCCCAAAAACGGCAGCCAGATCCCGGATGGCCGCCAGCCTGTGCGACTGCCAAGATCGGCGGCGGCCAGCTTGACCTGGGCCCGAGCCACGACCGGATCGTGGGCCACGCTGGGCAACCAGGTGTGGCTGGATGTCGTGGGGATCAGGTCGACGGCGGCGGATTCGCCCAGTTGACGGATCAGGGCGAGGGCGTCGCCGTTCCACCGGTCGAGGACGAACGAAAGCAGGCCAGGCCTGCCGCGGTTTTCCGCCTGGAGTCGCTGGAGCCCGCTAGCAACAGCGGTTCGCGCATCGGGATCGTCGGCCAGAGCCATCCAGCTCGGACTGATCGCCAACGTAAGCGAGGCCCCCGATGGCGACTCGGCGAAGCGCGAAAGTCCGCGCAGGATGGGCCAGTAGCTCTCGATCGCGGCGGAAGTCCAGTCCGCCCCCACCCCGTCGCCAGGACCGGGAAGCGGGTGATGCAACTCCAGAACCAGAGCCAGATACGTCAAGTTTCAATCCACGCCCCCGCAAGGGGGCGACACGCCACCGGTTCCACCCACATTCCACCGTACCATGGATCTTACTGAGGGTTCCAGGCCGGCATGACCTGCAGCCAGTGAGGCGGTTGGCTGGGGGCCAGTCCTTCGCGTGGCAAGTGACAGAGTCGGGAATGGACGATCGGGTGAAAGTAACCCGAGGGCGTGCGTAGGCCGAGGAGAGCCGCGAGGGACCGGCCGCCCGATTGCAGACGAATCGCGCGATACCGCTCGCCGTAGCCCAACTCCAGGTCCCAGGTACTGTGGGCGTTTGAACCATTAAACGTCAGGTCGGTGACATCGAAGAGCCGGATGGCAAGCACCGCGTGCACGGCGTCGGGCCCAACCCACTCCGCCGCGACATTCCAGTCGTCCGGCCGGAGGGACCACGATGCCAGCGCTTCGCGCGTTGCCAGCGGCGTGAGCGTCAGCCGGGACCGCAGCTCGGGAAAAGGGAGCGGGGTCGCCGGGCCGACGAAGGGCGGTGTCATAGCTCGCAACTCCTTGGTCGGTGCCGACACCGGCAGATTGCCAAGAGACCCGCGATCAAGCAGCCGTCACGGCAGTCTCCGGGGCCATCGTGAGTCCCACGAGGACAAACCGCAGCGCCTCGCGTTGCTCGGCCGAGATCTGGCCGTTTGTCCACAGGTCATCGATGTCGTCCAGGCAGAGATTGATTGCCTGGTCGATGCCTGGGTAATAGCTGTGGCGGGCAATCTTCTCGACGGACGCAACCAGTCGATCAAAGCAAATTGAGTTGTTCATCGGGGAATACTCGTCCCTGAAGAAGAGAGGTCCTCATCCATGAATAAAACATAATAATCCGGACGGAGATCCCGTCAAGACCCTCCGAGAAGTTTTCTCCATGCCGGCATGAATACCTTCGTACATGAACCCAGCAATGTCCAAGGAAGGACAGGAAAGAATGAGACAGTCACTTTCGTCCACCCTCTTCTTGATCCTTCCGGGCCTCGTCGGGAGGAACCCAGTCGGGCTTCAGTCCGGCTTGCTGGCGCAGGTGTGCCATCCAGTGTTCGGACTGGGTCTTCACGGCTTCCTCGACAGCCAGACTCCGATACCGCCGCTCATCGCTATAGGGCGCGTAGAGCTTGGCGAAGGTGGCCGGTTCGCGCCGGTCCAGCGTCATGACGTAATAGCTGGTCTTGGGCTTGTTGGACGCGACGGCCGGTACATTGGGTTGCAGATCAAAATAGGCGTCGCGGAAGTCGTCACCGGCCAGCGGGACGTTGGGAATCTGGGTTTCGACCACGGGCGGAAGCTCGTACATCGAGGTAGGCATCATGCTGGTCTGCGTTCGTGTGATGGGGGGCACGGTGAACACGCGATAGCTCTGGACCTTCGGCTCCTTGATCGTTGCCTTGCCGGCTTTGACCTGGGCGGCCAGGTCCTCGGCTGCCTTCTGAGCCAGCGGCCGGGCCTTGGCGGTCTTCCAGGCGAGCACGACCTGGGAGCGCACTTCATCGAGCGGGGGCACGTGCGGCGCCTCGTCCTTGATCTTCCGCACCAGGAAGCGGGCGCCCAGGATGTCTGTCAGCTCGACCGGCTCGTAGAGGGGCGTCTTGGGATCAAAAATCTCGTCGACGAACTTGCGGCCGCCTGAAAGGGGTGTCAGCCCGACCTCGGCGGTGGAGACCTGCCCGTGCTTCTCGGCCTCGTCGCGAGTGAGCAGGCCGGTCTTCTCGTAGCCCAGGCCTTCACGATCGGCCGCAGATTTGAGATCGGTGGGGGTGGGCAAGCTGATCTTGGGTGCGTTCGCCTGTTTCTTCGCGTCTTCCTGCTGGTCGAGCGCGAGCAGGTACTGATCGACGAAGGGCAGCATGTCCGTGCTCTTGATATTGTCAAACTTATCTTGGATTTCGGTCTGCGCTTTCTCATCGGCGAGGCGCGGGGCCAGGATATCGCGGACGTCGGCATAGGATTGAATCGCCGGCGGAGTCAGGTCGGGTTGATCGGCGAAGAGATCCTTGGGCAGCTCCGAGGGAACCTCGAACTCTGTCTTGTGGTTCTCGTAATAGGGCCTCAGCTCCGCATCGGTCAGCTTGTCTCGAATGGACCGGGTCAGGGCATTGCCGTCGAGTGTGAGAATCTCGAGCTGAACCTGCCGAGGGATCTTGAAGCCGGGGGTCTCTGACGCGGGATCGGGAAGCACGTCCTTGTACTGATCGAAATAGGCCTGCACATCGTCGGCGGAAGGCTCGGCAACCTGGGAAAGGAACGTGTCGACGGGAATATCGGCAACCTTGGCTCCGACCCGCTCGTTTTCCTCGCGGTAGGCGCGGAAGACGTCGTACGGGGTCACGACAGGCAATCCCAGGAGACCGCGCACCCTGAGCAGCCGGGCCTGATTGGAAATATCGGAGAGGAGTTGGTCTTCACTGATCTCGTTGGCGAACCGGCCATAGAGGTTGTTCCAGAGGGCATCGGTCATCCGGAGCCGGTAGCCCTTGGCCAGATCACCCAGCCATTCTCTCCCCAGTTCGGGCGTGACGGGCATGCCCAGCCGGTCCGCCTCGTGCTGAAGGATGAAGGCGTCGACCAGGTCGCGCTGCTTGAGCCCGCCGAAAAAGTTCCCGTCGCGGCCCAGAAACGGAATCATTGACGCCACGAGGATGTTGGCCCGGCTCCGTTGTCGGGCGATCTCGTTGAGCTGACTCTGATAGACCGAACGGCCGTACAGTTCGACGACCTTCTGGTCCCGCCCGCCGGTGTTGGAATTGAGCCATCGAGGAACACTATCCGAGAGCACGAACGCGCCCATGGCGAGGACGCCGAGAACGGTCAACAACTTCTTCTGATGGCGGCGGAAGACCTCAAAAGGCATGGGGGTTCCTCGGTGCTGTCAAAGCAGGCCGTCGGGGGGTATTCCTCAGACCCCCCCC
>JBMFUH010000107.1:0-11706 GCA_049966735.1 Isosphaeraceae bacterium | reverse complement strand
CGACGCAACTTTTGTTCAGTAGCCCTCCCTTTGAAAGTGCGAAACTCGAACTTAGTGATCGGCAGCACGGTGCCCATCGGCAAGGTGATGGGGCTGGCGCTCATCCCTCGCGACGATCAGAGCGAATATGAGGTCACCGTCACGGCTCCTGAAGGATACAGCCTGGAGCGGACGAGCAAGCTCATGAAGGAGCTGGAAGATCGCATCTGGAAGCTCAAAGGAACTCAGCACGTGTTCACGACCATCGGCCAGACCGAGGGGGGCCGGACGGTCAAGGGGGAAGGAGACGTCACCCGGGCGACCGTCTACGTGCGCATGACCGACCTGGAAGAGCGCAACTATACCCAGTTCGCCGTGCAGCAGACGGCCCGCGACATGTTGGTGGATTATCCCGACCTGCGCGTGAGCGTCAACGACGTCTCGGTCTTCCAGGGAGGCAGACGGCCGCAGACCTTCCAGGTGAACCTGTCCGGGCCGGACCTGGATCAGCTCTCGACTTATGCGGATCAGTTGATTGACGGGCTCAAGGAACAGGGCGGAATTCTCGACCTCGATACGACGCTCTCCCTGCGCAAGCCGGAGGTTCAGGTGCTGGTGGATCGCGAGGCGGCCAGCGACCTGGGCGTGCCGGTGGGGACCGTGGCCGACACGTTGCGCGTCCTGGTGGGCGGACTGCCGGTCACCAAGTTTCGCGACGGCGACGAACAGTACGACGTCTGGCTCCGCGCGGAGGCCCGGGATCGCTCCACGTCTCAAGATTTGTATCAGCTCACGTTTCCCTCGCCGACGGTCGGGCTGGTGAAGCTCGCGAGCCTGGCCAAGCTGGTCGACGCGCGCGGGCCCAGCGAGATCGAGCGCCTGGGCCGCGAGCGCATCGTCACCGTGCTGGGCAATCCCGAAGAGATACCGCTGGGCGAGGCGGTCTCGCGGGCCGAGAAGATTCTCCAGGAAATGAATCTGCCTCCGCAGTACAGCTATGTCTTCACCGGTCAGGCCAAGACGCTGGGCGAGACCGGGTATTACTTCATGGTCGCCTTCCTGCTGTCGATCACGTTCATGTACCTGATTCTGGCCGCGCAGTTCGAGTCGTGGACGCAGCCGATCGCCATCCTCATGGCCTTGCCGGTGACGATTCCCTTCGGCATGCTCTCGCTCGTGCTCTGGCACACGCCGATGGATCTGTATGCGATGTTCGGCCTGTTCATGCTGGTGGGCATCGTCAAGAAGAACGGCATTCTTCAAGTCGACGCGACCAATCAGCTTCGGGCCAAGGGATTGCCGCGGACCGAGGCGATCAAGGAGGCCAACCACACGCGCTTGCGGCCGATTCTGATGACCACGGTGATGCTGGTCGCGGCGATGGTCCCGATCGCCTTCGGCCAGGGCCCCGGCTCAGGCGCGCGGGCGAGCATGGCCAAGGTGATCATCGGCGGCCAGTTGCTCTCACTCGTGCTGGCCCTGCTGGTGACGCCGGTCTTCTACTCGTTACTCGATGGCGTCGTGAACCTGTCCCACCGCCTGGGCATCCGCTTCTCGGTTCAGCAAGTAAGCCGAGCACCGGCGCGGCCCGCCGCCGAACTCGAGCCGGCGGGGGAAGGAGCATGAACGGCCTACACAACCGAGCGATTCGGGCTTCACGAGCGAGCGTCTCTGCCTTGAGGAAGGGACTTGCGGTATCCGGGCCGGCGCGGAATGTTTAGGATGAGGAGTTGCCCATGAGAAGAATCCAGCGCAAGGGTCATGCACGATGGTTGATCACGCCGCGCTTATCTTGAAACTGGTGGCCGAGCCTGATTACGTCCCGATCACGCTCAAGGCGCTGGCGCGGCGGTTCCAGATCGCGGGCGATGATTACCCCGAGTTCCGCGCTGCGGTCAAGGCGCTGGTCAAGCAGGGCAAGGTCGATCTGGCGCGCGACAAGACCCTGCGCAAGCCCGACCACTCCGGCGCCGTCATCGGCCTGTTTCGCCGCTCGGCCAGGGGGTACGGTTTTGTCCGGCCGCACACGTCGACGACCCGCGTCGATGACATCTACATTCCCCCCGAAGCCGCTGTCGATGCGTTCAATGGCGACGAGGTGGCCGTCAAGATCACCAAAAGGCACAAGCGGCCCGGACTGAAGCTGGAAGGCCGGATCGTTCAGATCATCGCCCGCGCGTCCGACGTGTTTGTGGGAACGTACCTGGAGGATGGCGCGGCGGGCTATGTGAAGATCGACGGCAACACGTTTCACGCCCCGATCTACGTGGGAGACCCGGGCGCCAAGGGAGCACGGCCGGGAGACAAGGTGGCGCTGGAAATCGTCCGCTACCCGACTCCCTACATGGAAGGCGAAGGCGTCATCACCGAGCTTTTGGGCCAGCGCGGAGCGCCGGGGGTCGATACGTTGTCGGTCATCCGGGCGTTCAACATCCCGGACACCTTCGACGACGCGGCGCTGGCCGAGGCCCGCCAGGAGGCACGGCATTTCTCGGAGGAGAACATCGCCGAGCGGCTTGACCTGCGCAACGTCCTGACCGTGACCATCGACCCGGCCACCGCCCGCGACTTCGACGACGCGATCTCCCTGGAGCGTGACGAGCGGGGCTATTGGAGCCTGGGGGTGCACATTGCCGACGTGGCGCATTTCGTCCGCGCGGCTTCGGAACTCGATCGCGCGGCGAAAGAGCGCGGCACCAGCGTCTACCTTCCCGACAAGGTGGTCCCGATGCTGCCGGAGATCCTCTCCAACAGCCTGGCCAGCCTTCAGGCGCGGCACACCAGGTACGCCATCTCCGCCCTCCTCGAGTTCAACGCGGAAGGGATCGTGACGTCGCGTCGGTTCGCCCGCTCGGCCATCCGCGTCGACCATCGGTTCACCTACGAAGAGGCCATGGCGGTGATGAGCCGTCCGGACCAGAAGCATGAGGGGGTGAGTCCCGAGGTTGCCGCCATGGTCGCCCAGATGCTCGAGTTGGCGATGATCCTCCGCAAGCGTCGGTTCGCCCGGGGAGCGCTGGAGCTGAACCTGCCGGAGATCGAGATCGACCTGGGCAAAGATGGCCAGGTGACCGGTGCGCACGTGGCGACGTATGACGAGAGTCATCAGGTGATCGAGGAGTTCATGCTGGCGGCCAACGAGGCGGTGGCGTCGTACCTGACCGAGCATCACGCCGTCTTTCTCCGTCGGGTGCACGCCGACCCCGAACCGCACAAGCTTGACGAGTTCGCCGAGTTCGCCCGCAGCCTGGGCCTAGTGCTCGATCTGCCCCAGAGCCGGTTCGAACTCCAGCGCATCCTCCGGGAGACGGCCGGCAAGCCGGAAGAGTACGCCGTGCATTACGGTCTCCTACGGAGCATGAAACAGGCGGTTTACACGCCCGAGCAGGAGGGGCATTACGCACTGGCCAGCGACGACTACTGCCACTTCACCTCGCCGATTCGCCGCTATCCCGACCTTCAGGTCCACCGACAGCTCATCGCGCTTCTGGAAGGTAAGAAACCGCGGGGGACGATCGACGAGTTGCTCGTCCTGGGCGAACACTGCACCCGAACCGAGCGGCGGGCCGAATCGGCCGAGCGCGAGGTCATCCGGATCAAGTTACTCACGCACCTGGAGCGGCGGATCGGCGAGGAATTTCACGCCATCGTGGTGAGCGTCGAGGATTTCGGCATCTTCTGCCGGCTGGTTGAACTGCCCATCGAGGGGCTGGTGCATGTGACCAGCATGATCGACGACTACTATTACCTGGAGCCGGGAACACACACCCTGGTGGGCCGCGGCTCGGGGCGCCGGCATCGGCTAGGCGATCGGATCGCGGTGCGGGTGGCGCACGTCGACGTCGATCGCCGCGAGTTCGACCTGGTCCTGGCCGGCTCCGGGCTCGTCAGCGGGCGTCGGCCCCGATCGTCAACGCCCGCGCCGGGTGAGCGCGGCCTGGACAACAAGCGCCAACCCGGCGAGCCGCGCAAGACCGCCGATTCACCGCGCGGGCAGAAAGACAAGCCAAAACAAAATCCACGCAAGGTCGCGCGGAAGCGCAAGAAGTAGCCTGAGCTGCGTCGGTTGTCAGTTGCCAGTTGTCAGTTGTCGGTGAACTGGCAACTAGCAACTACTCACCCCGGTTCATTCGGGCCCGGCGCGGCTCTTTCGTACCAACTCTTCGATGACCGACAGGGCCGGCAGCTCGAGCAAGAGGACTTCCCGCCCGTGCTTGCCGATCTCGATCAAGAAAAACCATTGGGAACACAAGTCGCAGGTCGCCAGAAGCTTTTCAGGCACGCTCTCATCCGGCTGGTGCAGGTCCAGCGGATGGCAGCAGTGCGGGCACTGAGGCCTGATGCCCAGCCGGGGCAAGTGGATCACCCGCGCTCCCAGATCCACAGTCAGCTTCGACGACAGGGGAAACTGCATCCGAACCTGGTCCACATCGACCTCCTCGTTTGAGGAAAGTCTACCACAAGCGAAGTTCACGGAAGTATGCATGCTAGCCTCATCGCGAGCAAATTAACCGGCCTTATATATCATATTGGCGTTGTCCAACCAACTCCATTCTGAAGAGAATTGAAAGAAATTTAGAAGTCTCGGGCTTCATTTTTCAGGCGCACGCGAGCATGCATCGGCACCTCCGGATTTGCACTTCACAGTTTACCTCTCCCCGGCAAGAATTCACCTGGAGTTGAGGCGGGGGATGGGCCTCCTGGTCCATGCATGTGCGCCTGGTCGCAGCTCACATGGAGGTGTGCGGTGCTCAAGTGGATGGGTCTGGGTCTGGTCGTGATCTTGGGGATGTTCTGGGACGAGGCAGTCTCACCGTTGCACGCGCAGGGGTTCGAGCGCGAGCGCGAGGCGACCATCACGGGGCCTCGGGGGCGGAGCGTCACCCGGAGTCTCGAGGTGCAACGGGGGGCGGGAGGCTATCAGCGGCAGTTGCAGATTCAGCGCCCGGGGGGGACGCTGGAGCGGAGCACGTCGATCCAGCGTGGCTGGCGTGGTGGCTTTCCGGGCGGCCTCGGTTTCCGTGGAGCACCGATCATCGAGCGGAACATCTTCGTGGCCCCTCGGCCGGCCAGCGCGTTCTCGTTCGGGCTGATGGCGGCCCCGATCATCCCGTTGCCGTTCTTCGGTGGTTTCGGGGGGGGGTTTGGGGGCGGCTTTGGCGGAAACCCTCCCCCTCCGGGCGTGGCACCGCCGATGGGGGGCGGAGTCGTGGGCCAACCCGGCGCGGTCGCCCCCGGTGCTGTCCAGGGATCGCCGGGACAAACCGCGGCGCTGGACCCGGTCGCCCTGACCGCTCAGAGACTCCAGAGCCGCCATGCGGGCAGCCGGAAGGATGCCGCGGTGGAACTGGGCCGGCTGGGCGACCCTCGCGCCGTGCCTCCACTGGTCTATGCACTCAAGTATGATTCATCCAAAGACGTGAAGATCGCGGCTGCCAGCGCCCTGGGACGGCTCGGTGGATCCGAGGCCGAAACGGTTCTCGAACGCTGCATCATCTACGAGAAGAAACAAGCTGTCCGGGACGCCGCGGCCGAATCCTTGCGCGAACTGCGTCAGAGGCGCACCACGGCTCCCCAGGCAAGCTCGGCGGCGGTCCCGCGTGCGCCGCGGACCAACCCGGCGGTTGGCGATCAGTCCGGTCCGATGCAATCGTACGTGCCGAGACTTTCGCCCGCACCGGCGCCGCCAGCGTCTGGATCATCGCCGTTCCAATCGAGTTCTCCGTCCGCGGAACCGTCGCTGGACGGCCCGCAGGCAGGGGACGCGGGATCAACCGATGCCGAACGAGTGCCACCGCCGCCGCCCACGCCGGTCAATCCGCGCTGACTTGAGCGCGGATTCCAAATTCCAGATGGCAGATGGCAGATGGCAAATGGCAGATGGCAAATGGCAGATGGCAGATGGCAGATGGCAGATGGCAGGTGGCAGATGGCAAATGGCCACTCAACGTAATGGATTGAGAACCAGCCCGCTCAGGAGCTTGGGATAGAAGTAAGTGCTCTTGGGGGGCATGGTCTCGAGCGCCGAGGCGATGGCCTCGACGTGTTCCATCCGCGCGGGCGGCACAAGGCAGGCCAGGTCGCAGCGGTGCGCGGCCACGTTCTCCAGGACCTCACTGATCAGGTGAACGTAACGGCAGACCGGGGGAGTGGCCGAGCCAGGCGCCAGGAGGTGATCGAGCGCCAGAACGTGCAGCACGCTCACGCCCAGCGCACGCCAGTCGGCGCCATGGGACGAGGCGAGGCGGTCCATGGTCTCATCGGAGCGGAGCCTTGCCAGCACCCAGTGGCCGTCGGCGACTGTCCCGAAACCGAGCAGGTCCTGCTCACCCGACTC
Source organism: Isosphaeraceae bacterium (assembly GCA_049966735.1). GTDB lineage: Bacteria > Planctomycetota > Planctomycetia > Isosphaerales > Isosphaeraceae > Aquisphaera. The sequence continues at coordinate 5,390 of JBMFUH010000107.1, read as the reverse complement.
CTCGATCGCTCGCCAGGCCGCCTTGCAGCCAGCTTCGCCCTCACCCACCTGCTTGATCTCGAACTCGGGCGCCAGCCGTTGTGCCAGGCTTTCGGCGGTCAGTCCGACAAATCCCGAGACCAGGCGGTGGGTCGGCAAGATCACCAGGCCCGGGTCGCTCATGCTCACGAGCATCATCATACAGAAGTTCGCCGGATCGTCCGGGCCGCCAAGCTGGCCGGCCTCAGCCAACACATCGCGATAGCGCAGGCCCGTCTCGTAGCGATGGTGGCCGTCGGCAATGAAGATCGGCCGCGCGGCCATCATCCCCTGCACGGCGGTGTGAGCGGTCTGCTCGTTGACGACCCAGAGCCGGTTGACCACGCAGAGATGATCAGTCGCCTCCAGGGGCGCCCGGTCGCGCAAGGCCGACTCCACGGCGCGCAAGACGGTGTTTTCCGGGTCGGGATAAAGCCCAAAAATCGGGCTGAGATTGAAGCCGGTGGCTTGATAGAGGGCCAGCCGATCGGCCTTGGGACCGGCCAGCGTCTGTTCGTGCGGAAAGATCTTTCCCTGGCCGAACGGCTCCAGCCGAACCCGGGCCAGAAAGCCCTTGCGGGTGAGGGCCTGGCCCTCCACGTTGAAGGTCTGTTCATAAAGGTAGAGCGCGGGGTGATCGTCGGTCCGGAGGACGCCTTGGCGCATCCAGGCTCGAAGAAATCCAGCCGCCCGGGTGTATCGATTGGAGGCCTCGGTGTCTTCCGGTTCCGCCCGGTTCAATTCCAGGCGGATGATATTGTGCGGACTGGCCTGATACAGGCGTTCCTGGAGCGCCGGGCCGATCACGTCGTAGGGAGGCGCGACCACGTCGGCCAGCGCCCCGACCTGCGCGATGTCATAGCGGACGCCACGGAACGGACGAACGTCTGGCATGGGACGAATTGCTCCAGGGTGTAGTGACGGGTGGCGAGTGGCGAGCCAGTGGTTTGGTCCGCACAGCGGACCCTACGAGACTGTTGCCGGATCGAGAAGAGAAGGCGATGACAAGACGATGTGTTCTTCACTCGCCACTCGTCACTCGCCACTCCACGCGTTCATGTCCCCATTTCCCAGCTCTGGAGATACTTGTGCTGCTCGGCGGTCAGGCGATCGATGGAGATGCCCATGGTCTGGAGCTTGAGCGAGGCGACGAACTCGTCGACCTCCTTGGGCACCTGGTGGACCTTGTGCTCGAGCGTGCCCTTGTGCTTGACCGACCACTCGGTGGCCAGGGCCTGGGCGGCGAAGCTCATGTCCATGACGCTGGCCGGGTGGCCGTGCGCCGCGGCGAGGTTGATCAGCCGGCCCTCGCCCAGAACGTAAAGCCGCCGGCCGTTCTTGAGCACATATTCATCAACGAACTCGCGCACTCCCTTGTTCACGGTCGTCGCGAGCTGCCCCAGTTGATCGAGCGCCAGCTCGACGTTGAAGTGGCCGGAGTTGCAGATCATGGCGCCATCTTTCATGGCGACGAAGTGCTCGCCGCGGATGACGTGGATGTCGCCGGTGACGGTGATGAACAGGTCGCCCAGAGCGGCGGCCTCGGCGATCGGCTTGACCTGGAAGCCATCCATCGCGGCCTCGAGTGCCCGGATCGGGTTGATCTCGGTGACGATCACGTGCGCGCCCATGCCCCGGGCCCGCAGCGACACGCCCTTGCCGCACCAGCCGTAGCCGCAGACGACGATCTGCTTGCCGGCCAGGAGTGTGTCGGTGGCGCGGATGATGCCGTCGATCGTGCTCTGCCCGGTGCCGTAGCGATTGTCGAAGAAGTGCTTGGTCTGGGCGTCGTTGACCGCGATCACCGGCAGCTTGAGCACACCGTCCTTTTCCATCGCCCGCAAGCGGATGACGCCGGTCGTGGTCTCTTCCATGCTGGCGGCGACGTTCGCGACTAGCGCCTTGCGATCGGCAGGGCTGAGCTTGACCGCCCAGTTGCGAACCTCGGCATGGACGTCGTCGAGCCGGTCGAGCGCGATGAAGATCATGGCGCTCACCAGGTCGGCCCCGTCGTCCATGGTCACGTTGGGCTGGTGCTCGAGCGCGGCCTTGATGTGTCGGTAGTAGCTGTGCTCGTCTTCCCCCTTGATGGCGAAGACGGGAATGCCGAAATCCTGCACCAGGCTGGCGGCGACGTCGTCCTGGGTGGAGAGGGGATTGGACGCGCAGAGCAAGACATCTGCGCCGCCGGCAGTGAGGGTTCGGGCGAGGTTGGCCGTCTCGGCGGTGACGTGCAGGCAGGCCGACATCCGCATGCCGGCCAGCGGCTTCTCGGCTTCGAACCGCTGGCGAATGGCCCGTAGGACGGGCATATCACGCTCGGCCCATTCAATTCGCTTCTTGCCGACGCCCGCCAGCGAGAAGTCTTTCACATCACCCTTGCGGGTGGTTGTGGTCACGGTTGCCAAAGGGAGTACTCCTCTGGAGTGGGCAAGGCCCACTCCTTCTTGTCAAGTCTGGTCCAATGGTGGGGAGAACCCACCTCACGAAGAGAGAAGAAGACGCAAGGTCTTGCGCCGTTCCCAGTCCATCCAGTCCAGCGGACCGGGCTCGAGATTGGGCAGGTTTGCCGAATGGATCAAAGCGGAGAGCGCCAGTCCATACGCCCTCGCCTGGGTTGGCGCGGCCGGAGCCAGGGAACGAGCCAGCGCCTCGAACCGGTTCCAGTCGTCCCCGGACATCGTCAACCGGAGCGCCTTGCTTGTCCACTGCTCGGGCAAAAGGGGATACAACGGACGCAGCCCGCGCTCCTGCGCGGGTTGACGCCGCCGGCCCATTCGATCACGCTGCACTACCGGCTCTCCCTCAATATCGCTGCCGATCTCCAATGCTGGAGAGGCGAGGTTAACACACGCGTACGCGTGTATCAAGAGGCTGTTGCCAATTTCCTTCGAGCCTGGTTTGGCTTGCGAGTAACGTTTCGAGCGCCGCGAGGTGTATTGCAGCGGAGTGGCCCCTTGTGGAGCGATGGCGCCGCCATGATAATGCACACATCTCTGACGCACCTCTCTGGTCCATGCTTCGAGGAGATTGTCCCATGATTTGCCGCCTGTCCACGACGCTGACGTGCTGGGCCGTCAGGCCACTCGGTTGTCTCGTTGCCTTGATCGTGTCGGGAGGGGTGTTGCAGGGACAGGAGCCGGGACAGAAATCCGCCCAGCCCGGCGCTCCCACCGTGGAAACCGTCCTGCGCCGAACGACCGACTTCTACAAGCAGGCCCGGTCGATTTCCGCGGAACTAAAGCGCGTTCAGAAGATCGGCCCGCAGACCGTGCGTATGACGTCTTCCATTGCGTTCCAGCGGCCCAACCGCTTCGCAATGCGGACCAAAGGAGCCATGGGCGGTCTGGACGTGGTGTGCGACGGCAAAAAGCTCTACCTCTTGCTTGGCCCCCTGCACAAGTACACGGAAGCCGCAGCCCCGGCATCGCTCGACGCCCTGATGAGCGATCAGATCATTCAGGGTATCCTTCAGGGCTCTCTTTTGCCCGACCTCTGCGCGGCCCATCCTTACCAGAAGCTCATGGAAGGCGTGAAGTCCGCCCAGTACGTTGGCGAGGAAGCGCTCGATGGCGTGAAGGCACATCATCTCAAGTTCACCCAGGAGCAGTTTGACTGGGAAATGTGGGTCGCCGCCCAGGGAGATCCGCTGATTCGCCGCGTCGTCCTGGACCTCACGAAGACGCTGGCCAACTCCCCAGCCGTGGCGCAGTTCAAGAACCAGAAGCTGGAGCTGTCCGAGGACTTCAAGAACTGGCAGATCAACCGGGGCGTCGATGAGAAGACGTTCGCGTTTCAGCCGCCCGCGGGCGCGGAGAAGGTCGGCAGCTTCATGGAAGCCCTGGGCGGCGGGGGCAAGGAAGCGCCTTCTCCACTACTCGCGAAGCCCGCGCCGGAGGTGAACCTGAAGCTGCTGGACAAGGGAGAGTTCCGACTCGTAGACGCGTGCAAGTCGCACATCGTCATGCTGGACTTCTGGGCCACCTGGTGCGACCCTTGCGTCCAGGAACTGCCCATCCTGGCCGACGTGGCCGCGGCCTACAAAGACAAGGGCGTCACCTTCTGCGCGATCAACCAGCAAGAAAAGCCCGACCAGATCCACAAGTTCCTCAAGGAAAAGAAGCTGGCGATCACCGTCGCGCTCGACACCGAAGGCAAGGTCGGCACCGCCTATCAGGTCGAGGGCATTCCCACGCTGGTCCTGATCGACAGGAAGGGCGTCGTGCAATCGGTCCACGTGGGCTACAGCCCGGACATCAAGAGAACACTCGGGAAGGAGCTTGACGCCCTGCTGGCGGGCAAGGACCTGGCCAAGGAGGCCGCCAAAGAGACGAAAGCAGCCCAGAAGAGCGAGGGGCTGGAACTGGCATGGACCGTGGGTGGACCGTACCAGGGCCTGGCGACCGATCCCCAGGGACAGCTCATCTACGCGGTAGAGCGCAGGGGCCGATGCGACGTGATCGATTTCACAGGCAAGACGATTCGAAGGTTCCACCTCGAAGGCGCCGACCACGGCAGCGCTCGCTTTGCCCGGCTTGCCGAAGGCGCGGAAGGATTGCTCTCGTTTCGTACTTGGGGACACACGGTCCTGGCCGCGAAGATCGACGGAACCAAGGTCTGGGAGGAATCCGGAGGCCATGGAATCGATGACGTCTGGGCCGTCGACCTGAACGGCGACGGCGTGGACGAGGTGATCGTCGGCTACAATGGTTCAACAGGTCTTCACGTCTTCTCGGCCGAGGGCAAGCGGCTCTGGAAGCGGACGGACCTGGCCAACGTCTGGCACGTCTGCGCTGGGGATGTGGACGGCGACGGCAAGCCCGAGGTCGTAACGACATCGGCAGCCGGCAAGGTTCACGTGTTTGATCCCTCGGATGGAACGCCGAAGCAGACGCTCGACGCGGGAATCTACGCCAACATGGTTCGCACTGCGCCGGGGCGATCAATCCTCGGCGCCAAGGGCGCCGTTTTGCTGGCGTCCGGTTCAGGAGAATCGGGCGAGGCAATGGTGGCGATGGGTGGCGATGGAAAGGTTTACTGGACGCTCAAGTTCCCGTCCGACGTTCGGACCTGCGACTCGCTCTCCGTCGCTCCGGACGGAAACTGGGCGGTAGTGGGGCTTCGCGGAGGACGGGTCTGCGTCGTCGAACTGGCCAAGGGGCGGATCATCGCTCAGATCACGGGTCAGGGGATGATCCCGTCGGTCGCCTGGGTCCTCCCCGCGGGCACATCGAGCCCACTTGTGGTCGTCGCCAGCGGGAGCGAGGTCAACGCCTTCCGGGTCAAACCGGTGGGGAAGGATCAGGAAGATCGCCAGCCTTAGAGCGGTTTGCAGTCGGCTTGCGCACTCATTGAATATCGTAGGGTCCGCT
>JBMFUH010000106.1:0-11781 GCA_049966735.1 Isosphaeraceae bacterium | reverse complement strand
CTTTCATCGTCAAACGTTTTCGCTGGCGTCGGTTGCCTGCGCAGGTCTCGTGGCTTGCCTGATGGGCGCCGATCAACCGAAACCTCCAAAGCCCGTTCCCCTGGCGGCCACCCAGAAGTCGGACGTCCCGGACGACGCGCTGCCGTTCGTCTACACGAAATGGAAACATTTCACGGTCGCCGACGGCCTGCCCAACGACCACATCTTCTCAGTCAAGGCCAGCGGCCAGAAGGTGTGGATCGGCACCGAGGACGGCCTGGCCTGCTACGACAAGCGGACCGGCAAGATCAAAAGCTGGACGGAGAAGGACGGTCTGCCGTTCCAGGCGGTGACCGCCATCGACGTCGACAAGAGAACGGGCGACATCTGGCTGGGCCTTTTCGGCGGCGGCCTGGCGCGGTTCAGCGGCGGACGCTTCGACCATTTCCACCAGCTCAACAGCGGGCTGGTCAACGACGTGGTCTACGGCGTGGCGGTCGAGGGAGACAACGTCTGGGCCGCGACCACGGCAGGTTGCAGCCGGTACAATACCAAGAACCGCGAATGGGCGATCTTCACCGAGAAGAACGCGCCCATGGAAGAAATCTGGAACTACTCCGTGTGCGTCGACCAGGGCAAGGTTTACCTGGGCGTCTGGGGGAGCGGCTGCCTGGAATACGACCTCAAGACGGGCCACTGGAAAGAGTACCTCGACCCCGACGGCGAGATGGAGATCGACCTCTACCGCGACGACGGTGTCGTCCATGTGATCGTCACGGGAGCGAGCCACGTGGAGGATGCCCTCTGGATCTCGACCTACTTCGGCAACTGCCGCTACGACGGCCGCCACTGGCGCGGGTTCTATGCCCATGAGACCGGAATTCCCAGCGACTTCACCAACGTGGCCAAGGGACGCAGTTCGGCCGAAGGCTGGTTCGGCACCGACAAGGGGCTGGGCGTCGTCGCCGATTTCTTCACCGACACGTACGTGGCCTATACGACCGACCCCAAAACCCATCGGGGCAAGGCCCAGATCTACCGCCGAGGCAGGCTGCTGAAGACGATCGACATGGATCGGGCCGTCCCCCACAACTTCATCATCAACGTCGATTTCGACGGCAACGACGTCTGGGTGGCCACCGCCAAGGGCCTGGGCTGGGCGATCGGCGAAGGATACTACAAGGGAGTCAAGCGGCCGGGCGCACCAGACGCCAAAGCTCCGTGCAAGCCATGATCTCATATGCGTATTACTGTTTATGCATGTCACAGAGAGTGTGACGTTCCCTGATCAGTGAGGTTCGCCATGCGATTTGCTGGATTGATCGTGTTGATCTCATCGTTCCTCGTCACGGGCCCCGCGCTGGCTCGACCTCCCGCCGGAAGGGAGGCGGGCTCGGGCTCGACTGCGGTGATCGACCCCAAGGTCAAGCCGCTCCTCGACAAGATCAATTCGCTCAGCCCCTACGAGGCTCCCGATCTGCCCTTGAAGACGGATCGGGAGTACGCCCACACGGTCAAGGAGCTGGAGCCGTACCATCACGTGGAACCGTTCAAGACCCATTTCCTGCTCCAACTGGAATACACTGGTCCGGGGCGGTCGATCCCCGAGCCGACCGACATCAAGTCGGTGAAGCTCGGCTTCATCGGCCCGCTCTATCCCACGGTTTCCGTCGCCACCGGGGGAAAGAGCCACGAGGAGATTTTGGGCAAGAAGATGTACCAGGGCTGCCAGCTCGCCATCGAGGAGGCAAACGCCCGGGGCGGATATCTCAAGCGCAAGCTGCCGTTCGAGCTGGTCGTCTCCAACGACAACGGACTCTGGGGCTCGTCGGGCAACGAGATCATCAAGCAGGCCTACAAGGAGAAGGTCTGGGCGATCCTGGGCACCATCGACGGGGCCAATAGCCACATCGCCATCCGGGTCGCGCTCAAGTGCGAGCTGGTCATGATGAACTCGGGCGACACCGATCCCACGTTCATCGAGACCAACATCCCCTGGGTGGTCCGGTGCATCGGCGACGACCGGCAGATGAATTACCTGATCGCCGACTATCTGTACCACAAGGCCGGCTTCAAACGGGCGGCGATCATCCGCGCGAGCAATCGCTACGGTCGGTTCGGCGTCCGCGAGATCATCGACGCCAGCCGGCGGCTCGAGCATCCGATCGTCGTCGAGATGGCCTACAAGCTGGGCCAGGACGACTTTTCCGTGGAGCTGGAACGGGTCAAGGAAGCGCGGGCCGACGTCGTGATTCACTGGGGCGACGCCGTCGAGGGGGCGCAAATCCTCAACCAGATGCGCGCCATGGGCATGGAACAACCCTTCATCGCTTGCGACCGCTGCGTCTCCGACGAGTTCGTCCGGATCGCCGGCAAGAACGCCGAGGGGGTCATCTGCGCCTACCCCTGGAACCCGACCCGGAAAGATCCGCTTTATCTTGATTTCCACCGCCGGTTCCGCGATCGGTTCCACGAGGACCCGGAGACCTACGCCGCCCACGCATTCGATGGCATGAATATGCTCATCTGGGCGACCCAGAACGCCGGGCTCAACCGGGCCAAGATCCGCGACCTCATCGCCTATCGGACGGAACCGTGGCACGGCGTGACTGGCGAGATTCCCTTGAGCGCTGCTCTCAACGACGTCGGCGAGGTCTTCCTCGCCCGCCGCGAGAACGGCAAGTGGAAATACTTCTCGCGCGAGGACCTGGGGCTCTTGAGAGACCGCGCGGGGAACTTGAAGAAGTGAACGCGCGGTTGATTCATGACCCTCTCCCACCGGTCCCCTCCGGGGGCCCAGGCGGCCGAAGGCCGGGTGAGGGGCGTTCGCGGCCTGTGCGATGGGACCTCATCCGTCCCGGCACGCCGGGACGCCTTCTCCCAGCGGGAGAAGGAAGCGGCTGCCATGCCGCCGTGCTCCGGTGCATCCTGCTTGTTTGCGGTCTTTCGTGGGCCAGTGCGGCGGTTTCGCAAGACAAACCAGCGCGGCCTTACCGCGACTTTCGCCAGCAAGCTTCGCCGTACGCTGGCCCCGGACGCGAGCGCGCCGAGCCGTCGGCCGTCTCCGAGGTAAAGATCGGCTACTTCGGACCGAACGATCCCCATGATCCGCAAGGAGGCGACCTCTGGAAGGCCGCCGAGCTGGCCGTTGACCAGGCGAACAAACAGGGGGGGTACCACGGCAAGCCCTTCCGGCTGGTACCGGTCTGGTCCACCAATCCCTGGGGGACCGGAGTCTCGTCGCTGGCACGGCTGGCCTATCGGGACAAGGTCTGGGCCTTTCTCGGCGGCATCGACGGCCCCACCGCGCACCTGGCCGAGCAGGTTGTCGCCAAGGCCCTGCTGCCTTTGGTCTCACCAACAAGCAGCGACCGGACGGCCAACGTGGCCAACGTCCCCTGGATGTTCTCCGTCCTCCCGGGCGATCACCAGCAAGCCCCCTGCCTTGCGGAGGCATTATCCGCCCGTGCCGGCGCACGCGGATTCGCGGTCATCTCGGCCCAGGACCACGATTCGCGGATCTTCCTGACCGAGCTGGAGCGGACCCTCAAACCGCACAAGCTGGCTCCGAAGTTCAGCCACATCCTCGCTGGCGATACACCGGACTACGCCGCGGCTGCCCGGCAAGCGATCTCCGAGAACGTCGCGGCCGTGGTGATCTCTGCTGGAGCTTCTCCCTCCGCGCGACTCGTCCGCGCGCTCCGCTCTGACGGATTCAAGGGCTTGATCCTCGGCACTCACTTCATGGGCAGGCGCGGGTTCGTGGCCGAGGCGGGACCGGCCGCCGAGGGCGTTCTCTTCCCCTTGCTCTGCGATCCCGGATCGCTCCCCGCATCATTCCGCAAGTCATTCGAGAAACGCTACCACATCCAGCCCGATTACGCGGCGGCCCACACCTACGACAGTCTGACCATGCTCTTTGCCGCCATCCGCCGCGCCGGGTTGAACCGGGCCAGGATCGGCGATGCGATCCGCGGTCTTTCGCCCTATCAAGGCGTCACGGGCACGATCACCTGGGACAAGCTCGGCAGCAACACGCGAACGGTTCGTCTGGGGACCATCCGCGCGGGACAACTCCGCAGGGATGGCGACACTTCACGTTAAGCCGGTCTTGGGCTGACAGGCCGAGAAGACCATCCGCGGCAGCGCTGGGGGGCAGGTCGCGAGCGAGACCCCGCCAGCCGATCGCGTGTTGGCCCAGGGCGCTGAGCCGATTGACCATGAACAGGCGAGCGGTCGAAACCGCGGAGCCGGTGATGAGTTGGGCCTGGCCGATTGCCATGCTGGAGGCGAATCCCACACTGCGAAGGACCTTCGAGCTCAAACAGGTTGTGGTCGCTCCCGTGTCCAGGATCAACTTGGCGTTGAATGCCCCAGCCGGCCCCGCGACTTCAGCGTCCACGATGATCGGCCCCCTGCGCGACTGGAACGCGACGCTCAAAGTACGAACTCCACGTTCTCGGGCCACTCTTCCAGGAAGCGGCACGCGCAGTTGGTGGGCCGAAGCTCCAGTGCTTTGTCGTAGACCGCTTCGCGGTCCGGACTGGCGAACAGGACCTTGCCCGCCAGGACATGATGCTGCTCGTCAGTTTGCAGGTCGCCGCTAAGCACCCAATTCAGTGCGTAACGTGTCTTGATTTCTTCCATCGTGAGCACTTCATCCATTGTGTCACATCTTGAACGGTTCCAGATCCAATCGCAGCCCTCAGTCGCGCGGGGCCGCGCCTGCCACTGCCGCGGGCCCCTGGATGAATCGCGTGTTGAACTTCCGGCGGTAACCGCGGGTCGCGTCGGTGGCGGGATAGTGCTCGTTCGAGCCGTAAGGGTAAGACGTCATCGCGTGGAATGGCAAGGGCTCCACGCTCTCCGATCCACCAGTGTACATATCCATATCCTTGCAGAAGCTGTCGCTCTTGAGCAGGAACGTCCGGGCCCAGCCTGGGGGCACGGGACCGAAGGCGCTGGCGGGGAAGCGCAGCGTCACCTCGTCGCCCGCCGCGAGGATCACGAACCGGTCGTCGGCGGCATGCACCAGTTCGGTCACATCGCCATAGCGCGTGTAAGCGCCCGGCATCCGCTGCCACGTGTCGGAGGGGTCGATGTTGGCGTAGTCCAGCAAGTTGGGCCGGCGGCCGTCGGGAGAGAACTCGCGGGGAAAGCCCAGATAGTGCAGATCGCCGCTCCGGGCCGCGACCTCCGTCAGCTTGAGCGGCACTTCGGCTCGATGAGCAGCCAGGAAGACCCGGTCCCACGACAGGTCCATGTTCGTGGTGACCCGGATCTTGCGGTCGCCGGGCAAGAGCTTTCCGGTCAGGTCCAGGGTCATCGTGTGATTGATGCCGGCCGGATAGCCGACCTCGTGCAAGAGATCGACCCAACGGCCGTCGCGCAGGACCGAGATGCTCGGCGCCTTGAGCCGCAGACCCGCCTGGCTCGCGGCGAAGTTCGAGGTCGACGTGCTGTACTCGACCCAGCCATCGAGGAAGAGGACCCAGCGCGACCTCGGCGAGGGGGTCTGGAGCTTGTCCCCGAAATCCAGCTCGATGAAATGTTCCCGCGCGTAACCGGTGAAACGGCCGTCGCGCTGGGTAGGGCCCGCATAGATCCGATCGGTCTTCAGAAGCTCACTGGTCACGTCCCTGCCACGATCGTCCGCGGCGCGGGTCGGCTGCACGATCTCGCTGTAGCAGAAAAGCTGAAACGGCGGAAAGCTTGCCGAGACGGCCGCCAGCTCGTTGGGATGCACGGACGTGCCAGCCGGATGATCGACGGCGATCAGACTGACCTCGTCAAGGTAGACGATCTCTTCGAGAGGCTCGACGACCTGAAGAGTGTAATCGCCGTCTCGAGGCGCCAAGGGCGGCAAGACGACATACTCGGTCGGGTCAGGGCGAGCGAATGACGAGGGACCGGTCCGGTAGCCCAGCCCGCCGACGCCGCCGAAGTCCGAGACGAACGCGAACCGCCGGCCATCCCAGGCGAACAGGTGCGGGCACGATGAGGGGCGGCGGTTGGCTTCCGGAATCGTCGCGACCTGGTTACCGGCCACTTCCAGTTCGGCCTGGAGCACCGAGTCGGGCCACCGCACGCGGAGCCAGTCGACACTGGTGTGTGCTCCGATCCCCGCTTGCACGCGTAACGGTGGCATCGCCGTCGCCCCGGCAGGCGTGCCCACGACGAATTGCTGGGTGACGTTGCCCGAACGCAGCTCGACCCGGGCACCGACCGCCGAGTTGGGCGACCGGCCGCTCTTGTCTTGAATGCGTTTGCCCTCAAGGTCAAGCGCCAGCCAGTTGCCCCCCTGGGTCATGTTGGCGATGAGCACCGGCGAGCCGCCCATCGGGGCATGCAAGAGGTCGACCTTGCCGTCACCGTTGAAATCGGCGGCCACGCAGACGGCGTCGCCCGGGCAGCTTCGCTGGGTCAGCACGATTCCGGGGTCAGCGCTGGCGGCATTGACGAACCGCGTCTTGGGCCAGTCGTTGAGCAGGAGTGCCGGGCCGCGCGTTCCGTCCTGGCGATGGGCATCGGCGATCACGATGTCCAGGTCGCCGTCGTTGTCGATATCGACAAACTGCCCTCCGGTTCCACCCAGTGTCCCGTGCTGACCCGAGAACTCGGAGTCGCGCTCGAACTTCCAGAGGCCGCGATTGTGGTAGAGGGCCAGTTCCTTGCCGTCAAAGAGCAGCAGATCGCGATTGCCGGTCTTGAAGGGATTGCCCGTGGTGACGCTGCTGGCGCCGGGCAGGTCCAGATGGGTCTCCTTGCCGTCGAGAAGGCGGAATTGCCCCACCCGGAAGTTCTGCCAGCAGAGCGGCGGCTTGGCCGATGAGACGAGGGCCATGTCGATGTCGCGATCGTTGTCGAGATCGTCGGTGACCACGGCGGAGATGGGTGTGTCCGCAAAAGCGAGTCCCTGCTCCTTGGCGACTTCGCTGAAGGTCCCGTCGAGATTGTTGTTGAAGACGACGCTCGCCGCGGCTGCCTGATTTGCGTCCGGCGGCACGCTTCCTTTCTTGATTCGATTTGCCAGCAGGTCGAGGTCGCCGTCGCTGTCCAGGTCGACGAGCCGGGCGCAGGTCGTGAGGAGTTCACCTGCTGGTTCGGGCTGCTTCGGCGCCTGGACCAGGTTGCCCTTGCCGTCACCCAGGAAGATCAGGTCTTGGCCGGCGCGGCCCAGCCAGAGATCGAGGTCGCCGTCGTTGTCGATGTCGCCCAGGCAAGGGGACACGCCCTGGTCGGCCAGCGGCTTGCCTACCGAGAATTTCCCCTTGCCGTCGTTGCGGAGCACGACCGTCTCACCCTTCTTGCCCGCGCCGCAGAGCACGACGTCCTGGTCGCCGTCGCCGTCGAGGTCCCCCACGGCGATGCCCGGAACGGCGACCTTGCCACCGGTCCAGCTCCACGCCTGGAGCGGGCAGTCGATTGTCTGGATCTCGGGCGAGAAGATGACGCGCGGAGCGGGGGACATCGATTCCGGCGGAATCGGCAGGCCGTCCGCCGTCAGTACCATGTAGTACTTGCCCATCCCCGAATAAGGCGACACCACCTTGTGAGAGCCACCGGTCACTTCCTGGGGATCTAGCTCCTTGAACCGCTTCATGGCCTGCGCGGCCTTCTCCCGCTGCCGCGATTGAATGTAGAGCCTGCCCAGGCTGTAGAAGGCCGAGATGAAGCCGGGATCGCGCTCGACCACCTTTTTCAGAATCGGCAGGGCTTCGCTGTCCCGGTTGAGCCTGTGGAGCGTCTCCGCGTATTCGAAGCCCACGAACGGGTCGTCGGGATCTTCGGCGTGGACCTTGCCGAAGTGCTCGACCGCCTCTTGGAAATCCCCCTTGTCGTACGCGAGCACGCCAATGCAGAAATGCGCGGGGAGATGGCCGCTATCGACCTCGAGCACTCGCTTGAACTCGGCAATGGCCCGTTCGTGCGAGCCTTTCTCGTTCAGAAGTGCGACCCCAAGGTTGAAACGGGCCGCCGTCCACGCCGGAAATGCTTTCACGACCGACTCAAATGTCTTGGCGGCGGCAGCGTACTGATACTGCTCGAGTTGAGCCGCGCCGCGATTGAATTCGGCGAGTGTCTTGACAACATCCTCATTCGAAGCGGCGGGCTGGGCCGGCGGTGGAGCGGGAGGTTGCTGATCCGCAACGTGTTCCGGGGACCGTGTGCAGCCGCTAGCCAGGAGGACGACGCTCAAGAGCGGCATGAGCAGGGAATGGACGAGCAACCGGCGGCGCCGAACAGAAACCATGGTCAGGACACTCCAATCGAGTCGTGGAGTAAGCTATGTCAAACGAAGCGAAATCGAATCGATTATGATCAGGTTCGCCTGGAAAACGCCATGCCCTCGATCTCCACGAGCAGTTCGGGACGGCAGACGTCGGCTATGGCGTAAACTGCGGGCAGATCTCCCAGCCGGGTCCGACAGACGGCCCGGGTTTTCTCGAAGTCTTCCTGCCGCTTGATATAAATCCGCACCAGGCCCAGGTTCTCAAGCGTGGTGCCCAGGCCGGGCAGGCCGTGCCGGCGGAGGTTCTCTTCCGAGATCAGCGCGGCGATGTTATCGAGCGTCTGATGGGTTTGGGCTTCGACGTCGCCCTTGTGCAGCGATTCCGAATTGACGATGCTGGCCGTGCCGGAGATGAAAATGGTCGCGTGCTCACCGCAGGACAGCGCAAGGGCACGGGCGAACTTGGGGCTCTTGGGACTGTATGACGAGGCGTAGTGAAACGCCGCCGTCTGGTTCGGGTTCTCCAGCGGCATCGCCACGATCTCCGGCCGATCGGTGGCCAGGGCAATGCAAGAGAGCATCAGGCCTCGTCCCTCGGCGCCGATGCCCGTGCTGGCCGGGTACGCCTCGATTACCTGGGGAAGCCGCGGCTGGCAGCCGGCCAGGAACTGAATTCCTTCAAAGAAGGCGCTCCGTCCCCGGTTCATCTCCTTGTATCGCTGCGCGTCCCCCTCGTCCGCGACGATGCCGCCCAGGTAAAACCAGGTGCGGATGATGCGATCGAAGCCCAGATCCAGGTTCGCGAGCATTCCGCGCATCCGGGAGAGCGCGCTGACGGTCTGGTTGTAGACCCCGGTCACGCCGTCGCGCGGGGTCACGTTGGCACAGTGCACCCAGGAAAGAGCGCTGTGGGTGACCCGGACCACCTGATCGGAGAGACGCTCGATCCGCACCTCTCCCCGCCCCTGGCCGACGCCCAGGGCCTCGATGGCCAGGAGTTTCCCCTGGCAGGGAGGCTGCAAAACGTACGACGTCGCTGGCAGTTCGCTGCCGTAAAAGTCCTTGATGATTTTCTGGCAGGCGGGGATCAGTTCGGGACGGGCCACGAAAACCGCCTGATGGACAATCGATCCGCGGGTACTCTCCTCGTCGTGCACCGCCTCGATCGTCCGGAGTGCATCGTGGGCCTGCGTGGAAAGGTCCCCCTCGCACTGGGGAACCGCCACCGCCAGCACGTGCCGGACATCATGGAGTTCGACAACCGAGTAGCCGTGACCGTCTCGGCTCACCTTGCGTATCATGGGGCACACTTCGACAAATCAAGGGCGCGCGAACCGTCCAAGCTGCAGGCTTGAGCCTGGTGCGGTCGTCTGGGGTGTAAAAAGCCTCCGAGGACAACACCAGTGCTCGGGGCAACGCGTTTCGAGTTCTTGGACCTGGCCAGGAGACTCGCCCGCACTCGCGCCAGATTCGCCACAAGGGCCTGTGACTGCGACAGAGAAAAAAAAGAGGAACGATCATGGCTGATTGTCTAGCCGCGTCACGTCGCGTAAGTGGAAGGCAACCTCCGGACCACCCGCGCCAGCGCAAGGTCGGTCCTCTCCGATGCAAGATCTATACTAAACCCCATGGAGATTCAATTCAAGATTGCGGGAGGATCGAAGGCAGCCCCCGGAACCGAGAGGAGGAAGCCGTAGGTCACGCTCAGCGTGGCTTGCCTCCCGAGTGGAGGAACTTGATGGCCCCTTCGCTCTCGTTGAAACCAGCCGCGACACTGTCCTGTTCCATCACTGCTGGCAACCGGGATAATGACGATTGCAGCGATTGAGCGAACGACGACAACGCCGGGGAAGGGACGATGGAGATCACAACCAAGACCGGGGCCGATGTACTGGTGGAGCGGTTGGTGCATCATGGCGTGCGCTGTCTCTTCGGCATGCCCGGGTCGCATTCGACGGCCATTTACGATGCCCTCGCCCGGTCCGGCGCGATCGCGACGGTCCTGGCCCGCAACGAGCAGGCGGGGGCGTTCATGGCCGACGGCTACGCCCGAGTTTCGGTCGCGCCGGGGGTTGTCTGCACGACGGCCGGTCCCGGGGCGACCAATGCCCTCTCCGGCGTCGCCGAGGCCTGGGCTGACTCGATCCCCTTGCTCCTCTTGGCCGGCCAGGTCAATGCGGAGGATCTCGACCGCGAGCGGGGCAACTACCACGAGATCGACCTGGAGGCCATCTTCCGGCCAGTCACCAAATGGTGCGGCACGGTGCGCCGGGGCGAGCAGATTCCGGCGATGGTCGGCCAGGCGTTCCAGGCGATGAATGCAGGGCGGCCGAGGCCCACCGCGCTCTTCGTGCCTCAGGACCTGATGCGCGAGCCCTGCAACCTGGCCACGGATCTGCTGGGCTTTTCCCCCGCGGCCGAGCCTGCCGTGCCGCGAGAGGGGATCACCGAGGCCGTCTCTCTCCTGGCGACGGCCCGGCGGCCGATCATCCTGGCCGGCGGCGGAGCCCTCTGGGCCGGGGCGGCCGACGAGGTGAGGCAGCTTGCCCGCCAGCTGCGCTGTCCGGTCATCACCACGCTCAACGCCAAGGGCCTGCTCGACGAGCGCGACCCCTTTTCGCTGGGCCACGCCCGCTCGGTTCGGGCCAAGGCCGCCCTGCCCCATGCCGACCTTATGCTGGCGATCGGCTGCCGGTTCACCGAGGTGCTCACCGACTGGCGGCGCATGCCAGTTCCCAAGAAGCTCGTCCAGATCGACCTTGAGCCAGAACAGATCGGCCAGAATTATCCGGTCGCCGTGGGCATCGTGGCCGACGCTCGCGCGGCGCTGGCGGCGATCCTCTCGGAGCTGCCCGAACGGCCGGCCGCGGAAGGTTGGAGTGCGATCGTGGAGGAAGCTCGCGCCGCGCGGCAAACGCGCCCCGAATGGCTGATCGCGGCCCTCCGCGCGGCGCTTCCCGAACCCACGCCCGTCTTCACCGACGCCTGCGAGATCGGCTACCGGATGCACGCCGACTGGCCTGCGTACGGTCCCCGGCAATTCTTCTATCCTTCGAACTACATCACCCTGGGCTGGGCCTTCCCCGCGGCCATCGGCGCGGCCGCGGCCCTGCGCGGGCAGCCGGTCGTCTCGGTGAGCGGCGACGGCGGATTCCTGATGACCGCCCAGGAGCTGGCCACCGCCGTCCGCCACCAGCTTCCGGTCATCGCGCTCGTGCACAACGATTCGACCTACGGCGCCATCAAGAACATCCAGAAGCACGCCTTCAACGGCCGCTACCTCGACACCGATCTCACCAACCCCGATTTCCTGGCGTACGCCGCCGCCTTCGGCGTGCCGGGTCATCGGGCTCGAAACGCGGACGAGTTGACCAGCGCGATCCGCGCTTGCCTCGACCACAACGGCCCGTCTCTGATCGAAGTCCCCGACCAGTGGCGATTCCTCCGCGACCTGGCCGTGCCGCCGACTTGAGACTGGCGACGGTGGGCAATGCCCATCCTACCTGTCTCGCTCGCCGTTGGGAGACTGGCCCCGCGTCGGGTTCGTCTTGTTTTTCAGGATCGCGCCA
>JBMFUH010000105.1:0-11814 GCA_049966735.1 Isosphaeraceae bacterium | reverse complement strand
CGACGTCGCCGTCTGCCGGATGAAAGGGCATCGGCATGACCTCCTGGCCGAGTTGATCCACTACCGTGAGCACGCCCACGACCCCGAGGTGCGTCGCCGTGTGCTGGCGGCAGACAAGCTCGACGTGCGGGCCGTCGCCGAGCTGAACGTTCAGATCGGCGAGGCGTTTGCCGCGGCCTGCCTGGCGACGCTGCGGGCTGCGGGACTCGCGCCGGAAGACGTCGATCTGATCGGCTCGCACGGCCAGACCGTCTATCATCACTGCGGTGTCGCGGGCGCGCTACGGGCGACCCTGCAACTGGGCGACGGCGACGTGATCGCGGTCAGGACCGGGCGCTGCGTCCTGGCCGATTTTCGCGCGGGAGACATTGCTGTCGGTGGCGAGGGCGCGCCGCTCTCGCCCATCGCCGACAGCGTGCTCTTCCGTAATCAAAGGCCGGGCGAACCCAGCCGCCGACGCGCGATCCTCAACCTGGGAGGGATCGCCAACCTGACGGTGCTCGACGACGACCCCGCACGGGTTTTCGGGTTCGACACCGGTCCGGCCAACGCGCCGCTGGACTGCCTGGCGCGAAGGCTTTCCGGAGGCACGCTGAGCTGCGATCGGGACGGCCAGATCGCTCGTGCCGGGCGCGTCAACGAATCGCTTCTGGCCGAGCTGCTCAAGACCGATCCCTTCCTCGCCCGGCGTTCGCCCAAGTCGACCGGGTTTGAGGTCTACGGCGATGCCTTCGTCGCTCGTGCCGGCCTTATGCACGGAGGGTACGACGCCGACCTGATGACGACCCTCACCGAGTTCGTCGCCCGGACGATTGCCGGCGGCCTCCGCCAGTGCGCGGAGGTCGGTTCGTCCGTCGTGGAGGTCATCGTCGCTGGCGGCGGCGTGCAGAACCCCGCGCTCATGGAACGGATCAGTGCGCTCGTCGCGCCGATCTGGGTCCGGCGGTCCGACGAGGTCGGCGTACCCGCCGACGCGCGCGAGGCGATGGCGTTCGCGGTCCTGGCCGACATGACCCTGCAAGGCGATCCGGCCTGGCTCCCTCCCGTCACCGGAGCCGCGAGACCCAAGTTGCTCGGGAAGCTCTCATTCCCTTAGAATCCTGGTTCGGCCAGGTGGCCGGCCCGGTTCTGACGCCCAGGAAATTGCTCCGCTTGTCGAGTGCCTCATGAGCCCGATCGACCTTGTGGTGATCACTGTCTACATTGCCGGCTGTTCCGTGCTGGGGGCCTGGCTGGGCTCGCGATCGAAAGGGCTGAAGGGCTATTTCCTGGGCGAGAGCAACATCCCGGCTTGGGCCGTCATGATCTCGATCGTTGCGACCGAGACCAGCACGGCGACCTTCCTGAGCGTTCCCGGCGTCGCCTACCGGGGCAATTTCACTTACTTGCAACTGGCCTTCGGCTACATCTTCGGGCGGCTGATCGTCGCGACCGTTCTGCTTCCCGCCTACTTTCGAGGGAAGATTCTGACCGCGTACGAGCTGCTCCAGGACCGCTTCGGCGGACCGACCCGGACCACGGCCTCCCTCCTCTTCCTCGTTGCCCGCTCCCTGGGCGACGGCCTGCGCCTTTACCTGGCGGCGACGGTACTCCGCCATCTCACCGGATGGTCGACCGAGCAGGCCATCCTCGCTGTCGCGGCGGTCACCGTGGTCTACACGTTCCTGGGCGGAATGAAGGCCGTGATCTGGACGGATGTGATCCAGTTCACCGTTTACATCACCGGCGCGCTCGTGGCGCTCTTGATCCTGGCGGGCAAGCTCCCCGGCGGGTTTGCCGAACTCTTCGAGACGGCTCGGTCCGCGGGAAAGTTCCGGCTGCTCGATTTCTCGATCGACCTGACCCGCCCCTTCACGTTCTGGGCCGGGCTGATGGGTGGCATGGTGCTCAACACGGCGACGCACGGTGCCGACCAGATGATGGTTCAGCGCTATCTTTCGGCACGCTCGCAAAAGCAGGCGGCCGTGGCGCTCGTGGCCAGCGGACTGGTGATTCTCGTCCAGTTCGCCTTCTTCCTGTTAATCGGCGTCAGCCTCTGGGTGTTTTACGGGCAGTTTCCCCCCACGGCCGGTGTCGGAACCGGCAGCGCGGGGCTGGGCAGCTCCGATGAAGCGTTCACCTACTTCATTGTTCATTATATGCCGACAGGTATCCTCGGCTTGATGATCGCGGCCATCTTCTCGGCGGCGATGGGAACGCTGGCCGGGTCGCTCAACTCGTCGGCGTCCACGATCGTCAACGACCTCTACCGGCCGTTCGCGGCGACGAGCGACGAGCGACACTTGCTCCGCGTCTCGCGGCTCATGACCGTGCTCTGGGGCGTCGTGCTCACGGCGGTGGCGTTCGGCGCCCGTCGGCTGGAGGACAATGTCGTGAACAACGCCCTGGCCATCGCCTCGTTCGTTTCGGGCATCTTGCTCGGCGTGTTCTTGCTGGGAGTGTTGACGCATCGCGTCAAGCAGCGGGCCGCACTGGCGGGTGTGCTTGCCGGCATCTCCGCCGTCTCCTTCGCGAAGTTCGGCACACCGCTGGCCTGGCCCTGGTTTGCACTTGTCGGCTCGTCCACGGTGTTCGCGGTCGGCCTGGCGGCAAGCTTCGTCGTCCCGGATCATCAGACAGGGGAAGCGGCAGTATGATACACGAAGACCATCTACTCACCGAGGCGCACAATCCGCTTTCCGAGTCCATCGACGCGCTCGGCCCGCTCCAGATCGTCCGGCTGATGAACTCCGAGGACATGAAGGTCGTGGAGGCGGTCGGCGACCAGGCGGCGGCGATTGCCCAGGCGATCGAATGGGCGGCGGACCGGCTCCGCCGCGGCGGCCGGTTGATCTACGTCGGAGCGGGGACGTCCGGGCGCCTGGGCGTGCTCGATGCCTCCGAGTGTCCCCCGACCTTCAGCACGCCGCCGGAAATGGTCGTCGGAGTAATCGCGGGAGGGCCGTCCGCGCTCGTCCGGGCCGTCGAGGGGGCGGAAGACGACCCCGACCGCGGCGCGGCCGACATTGCCGCATTGAACGTTGGTCAGCTCGATCTGGTGGTCGGCATCGCCACTTCCGGCCGGACTCCCTACGTCCGTGGCGCCGTCCGCGAGGCCCGCCGGCGCGGAGCGGCCACCGTTGGATTAACCTGCAACCGTCCCAGTCTGCTGGGTGGCGACGTCGACCTCGAGATCGCCCCGCTCGTGGGCGCGGAGATCATCTCGGGGTCAACGCGGTTGAAGGCGGGCACGGCAACCAAGATGATTCTGAACATGATCTCGACGGGAGCGATGGTGCAAATCGGCAAGACGCTGGGCAATCGGATGGTGGACATGCAGACGACCAACGAGAAGCTGCGGATTCGCAGCCGTCGGATGCTCCGCGAGCTGGCAGGGGTCGACGACGCCCAGGCCCGCGATATCCTGGCGAGGTGCGACGGGCGCTTGAAACGAGCCCTGGTCGTCGCCCTGGCGAATGTCGATCCGGCCGCGGCCCAGTCGCTGCTCGAAGAGCACAACGGTCAGGTTCGAGCGGCTGTCAAGGCCGCGGGGGGGCGAGACCCGCGATGACCGCAGCCTCCAGAGAGAGTTCGCCGCGACTTCTCGGTGTGGACGGCGGCGGCACCTCCACCGAGGCCTGGCTCGCGGAGCCGGGCGGCCGCATCCTGGGCCGGGGCAAAGCAGGCCCCTCGAATGCCAAGGCAGTCGGCCTTCCCGCTGCTCGGCAGGCGCTCGAGGCTGCCATTCGTGCTGCATTCGACGACGCCCATCTCCCCTCCGCCCCGGCTGATGCGGCCTGTCTGGGACTGGCGGGGTTCGACCGGCCGGATGATCGGCGGGTCCTTGCCGGATGGGTTCAGGAGTCTCGCTGGGCTCATCGGCTGGTGCTGGCCAACGATGGCGACCTCGTGATCGCCGCCGGCACGCCGGAGGGCTGGGGGATAGGCGTGATCGCGGGGACGGGCTCGATCGCCGTGGGCCGAACCCCGGACGGACAGAGCGCGCGCGCCGGGGGCTGGGGACACCTGATCGGCGACGAGGGAAGCGCGTATGCCGTTGTCCTGGACGCCCTCCGGTGGGTGGCTCGTCGCGCCGATGGACGTGAGCCCCGTCCCGTCGGCCGCGATCCCCTCACCGAACGGCTCTGCGCGGCTCTCGGTGTGACCGTCACGTCTCAGATCGTGACGGCGATTTACGCGCAGGGTGTTGACCGTTCCCGGATCGCCGCGCTCGCCCCCGACGTGATTGCGGCGTGTGCCTCGTGCCCCGAAACCGCCGCGCGGCTGCTCGTCCCCGCCGGCCAGGCGCTCGCCGAGATGGTCGTCGCCGTGGCTCGATCGCTGGGCTGGCTCTCGGGTGCGTTACCGCTGGCCGCGGCCGGCGGATTCCTCCTTTCGGCCCCCCCCGTGCTCGAGGCCTTGACCGACGGACTGGCCATGCAGGGCTATGAAACCAAGGTGACCCGGGTCCCCGATCCCGTCCGGGGCGCGGTCGTTCTGGCGGAGCGAGCGCTCATCCCTCCCGGCTAAGCAAGACCGCAAAGTTCTTTGACTCACGGAGCGGGGCCGGAAGTCATCTGGGTGGCTGGGGCGGAGCGCAGTGTCACGCGACACCCCGGAACGACTGCTGTGAGACCGGGGCATTCTGCCCCAGCCACCCGGCGCCTGCGACTGTCAAAAGACTTGTGCGGACCTGCTTAGCCCCCGGCCCAGGCGGCCGCTCTCCTTACGTCTGAATTGCAGAGTGCTGTTCGTGCTGCGGTTGCAATAATCCCGTCTGATCTGGTAAGGTAAAGTCGCAACGTCGATGGGTTTCCGGGGCAGCGATGTGACCAACCGGATCCGATGATGGTTTCGGCAACGGGGGTTCCTGTCTCGGGCTCGCTAGCCTGTTCTCCTGTTTTACGAGGCTCGTCCTCATGTTCCCGATCGTCGAGGCCCAGTTCCTCGCGCCCGATGTGAAGAAGTTCGTCGTCGAGGCGCCCCGCGTGGCAAGGAAACGGAAAGCCGGACAGTTCGTCATCCTCCGGCTGCACACACATGGCGAGCGCATTCCCCTGACGATCGCCGATTCGGACCCTGAGAAAGGGACGATCACGATCATCGTTCAAGGGATCGGCAAGACGACCAAGCTGCTCAACATGTTGGAAGAGGGCGATGCGATTCTCGACCTCGTCGGCCCCCTGGGCAAACCCTCGGAGATCGAGCTCTTCGGGACCGTGGTGGTCATGGGCGGCGGCGTGGGCGCGGCCATCGCATACCCCACGGCCAAGGCCATGAAAGAAGCCGGCAACTATGTGATCTCGATCGTGGGGGCTCGGAACAAGGAGCTGGTCATCCTCGAGCAGGAGATCGGCGCGATCAGCGACGAGCTCCTGATCACCACTGATGACGGCAGTTACGGCGTGAAGGGCTTCGTGACCGCCGAATTGAAGTCGCTCATCGACTCGGGCCGGAAAATCGACTACGTGCTGGCGATCGGCCCCCCCCGGATGATGCAGGCCGTCGCCGAGACGACCCGGCCCCATGGCATCAAGACGATCGTCAGCCTGAACTCGCTGATGGTCGACGGCACCGGCATGTGCGGCGGCTGTCGCGTTTTGACCACGCACGGCGCCCAGTTCGCCTGCGTTGACGGGCCCGAGTTCGATGCCCACGAGGTCGATTTCGACCTCCTCGTGCAGCGGAACCGGAATTACCAGCAGCACGAGTCCCAGGCGCTCGAGCGATTTCTCGAAAACCCCGAGGTTGATCTCGAGCGGGTCCACGAATCATGTCGGCTGGAAGAGAAGCATCCCGAAGTTCGTTGCGAGGCCCACTCATCATGAGCGTCAATCCTCAAGCGCGCCCTCTCTCGAACAAGGAGCGGGTCAAGATTCCCCGGCAGCACATGCCGGAGCAGGACCCTGAGCTGCGTCGACGGAACTTCGAGGAAGTCAACGAAGGCCTCACCACGCTGGGGGCGACCACCGAGGCGTTGCGCTGTCTGCAATGCGCCTCCCCCAAGTGCATCACCGGCTGCCCGGTCGGGGTCAAGGTCGGGGAATTCATCGAGTTGATCGTCGCGGGAGATTACCTGGCCGCCGCCGCGAAGATCCGCGAAGACAACATCCTCCCGGCCATTACCGGCCGGGTCTGCCCCCAGGAGACCCAGTGCGAGGGGCGCTGCATCCTGGGGAACAAGTTCGAACCGCTGGGCATCGGCTACCTCGAGCGGTTCGTGGCCGACTACGAACGTGCCAGCGGCCAGGTTGGCATTCCCGAGATCGCTCCGCCCACCGGCAAGAAGGTCGCCATCGTGGGCAGCGGCCCGGCCGGCTTGAGTGCGGCGGGAGACCTGGCGCGGGCCGGTCACTCGGTCACCGTCTTCGAGGCCTTGCACGATATCGGCGGCGTGCTCATTTACGGCATTCCCGAGTTCCGCCTGCCCAAGGAGATCGTCCGCCGCGAGGTCGACGTGATGCGGCAGATGGGAGTCGACTTTCAGACCAACGTGGTCATCGGCAAGACCGTGACGATTGACGAGCTGATGACCGAGGAAAGGTACGACGCCGTGATGATCGCCACCGGCGCGGGGCTGCCCAAGTTTCTCGGAATACCCGGCGAGCAGTACAACGGCGTGTACTCCGCCAACGAGTTCCTGACCCGCGTCAACCTGATGCGTGCCAACGAATTCCCCGACTACGACCAACCCGTCTTCGATTGCCGGGGCAAGGACGTCGCGGTTGTTGGCGGCGGCAACACCGCCATGGACGCCGTCCGCACAGCCAGCCGCCTGGGAGCAAGGACCAGCTACCTGATCTACCGGCGCACCGAGGCCGAGATGCCCGCGCGGGTCGAGGAAGCCAAGCATGCGAAGGAAGAGGGCATCACCTTCATGTGCCTCACCAACCCGGTCGCTTTCCTGGGCAACAAGGACGGCTTCCTCGAGGCCGCCCGCTGCATCAGGATGGAACTGGGCGAACCGGACGCCTCGGGCAGGCGCTCGCCCAAGCCAATTCCCGGCTCCGAATTCGAGATCCCCATCCAGGCGGTGATCATCGCGCTGGGGACCCAGGCCAACCCGCTGATCCAGTCGACCACGCCCGATCTCAAGACCAACCGCTGGGGTTACATCATCGCCGATCCCGAAACGTTGCGGACCTCGAAAAAGGGGGTCTTCGCCGGCGGCGACATCGTCACCGGGGCCGCGACCGTCATCCTCGCCATGGGCGCTGGTCGGAAGGCAGCCGCGGCCATCAATGAATATCTGAAAACGGGTGAGTGGGCGGTCCCGGCCCAGTGAGCCCCGCTGGTCCGGTCATTCCAACCACTTCCCGCATGCCCTGACGGCTTTCTCGACCCGGTCGCGAAAGCCGTCGGGAACATGGTAGAAGAAATACATGGGCGGCATTGTGGCCGTGGAGCTGAAGTCGATTCCGAAGTAACCAGCCTGAGGTAGGTTGTGCGTCTGCTTCAGATGAACGATTAACACGCCCGGCTCGAAATGAGACCACGAGCAGTAGTTCACCTCGTTCCAGGAATAAAAACCCAGCTCGCGCCGCGGGGAGTCGACCGTTTGAGATTGATCCTCGCGGTCGCCAAGGTCAGTCCATCCTTCCAGACCGCGAACTCGGCGTACCTGTTCGTCGCCAGCACGATCGCCGGCGCAAATCCCCAGAAGCACCAGAACACGAACATGAGCCGTTGGAGAAGCTCAAAGGGGCCAAACGGCCACAGCCCCGTCGAATTCATCCACCTGGGCGCGAGGAGGCGGCCAGTGAAGAGGAAGACCCGGTAGACAATGGCCGCCGCGAGGGGGACCAGGCAGAGAGCGAGTTGCCAGGGCAGCGACTCGCGGGGAATCAGCACCAGCGGTTCCGGATCTTCCGCGAGGTCTCCCGTCGCATGTCTCTTCCAGCCCATGACCACGGCTCCCAGCGTCGCCCGCCCGCCGCGGTGACCGGCTCCCGTCGCTCGGAACGCGGTTCGCACCCACCATTTTCATCATACCGACTCCGTTCGCTCTCACGCGAGCGATCTACCTCGCAGTCGAGCTCTCGTCAAAGAGATTTGCTGGCGGTCGAGCAAGCCAAGGAAATTGCAAAGCCGGCGCTGTGGTTGTATGACAAGGTTTGTGTCACAGGCTGACGGCCGGCAGATCCATGATTCCGAGAGTGGGGGAAACCTCGATCGGGATTTGGCCATGTTCGCACCGTTTCTTTGCTTCGGAGGAGATCATCATGTCGTTCGCTCGCTTGACCGCAGTGCTGTTCGCGGTCCTGATCGTCGCCCTGCGGGCCAGCGCGGGCGACAACGGGCCGTATCGCGAGGCGATTGACGAGGGCACGGCCCGCGCCACGGACAGGCAGGCCGAAGTCAGGGAGACGCTGGCCCGATCACACGCCGCCTGGGCCGCCGGCGACTACGAGGCGGTCCGCGCCGCCTGCAAGGCGATCGTGGCGCAGGCGGATGCGCCGGCCGCGTTGCGCTGCCACGCCCATCTGCGGATTGCCCAGAGCTACGCGGCCGAAGGGAAGAGGGACCTCGCCCGGACCGAGTATGCCCGGATCGCGGCGACCAGCGCCTACCCCAGCGTACACCGCGCCGAGGCCAGCGAGCGCGTGAACGAACTCGACCGTCAAGCACGAGGGCTTCCACCGCGAGACCCCGCCGCATCGCGGACGACGGTGCCACGAATCAAAACCTTCAAGGCCGAGGTCTACGTCGCGCCGGGGGGAGACGATGCCGGCGACGGCTCGCGTGAGCGGCCTGTCGCCAGCCTCACCCGTGCCCGCGACCTGGTGCGGGACATCAAAGCCAGGGGAGGCAACGGCCCGATCGCCGTGAACGTACTCCCCGGTGAGTACCGCGTCTCCGCGCCGTTCTCGCTGAACAGCCAGGACTCGGGCACCGAACGGGGGCCGGTCGTGTACCGCGCCATCGAGCCGGGCAAGGCGGTCTTCTACGGCGGGACGCGGCTGACCGGATTCCAGCCGGTAAGCGACCCTGCGATCCTGGCTCGGCTTCCTGAGCAAGCGCGCGGCAAGGTGGTCCGCTACGACCTGCGTGCGCTCGGCATCACCGACTATGGCCGGCTCGCGGTGCGCGGGTTCGGCCAATCGTCCCCGCCTCCGACGCTGGAGCTATTCGTCGACGGTCGCCCGATGACCCTGGCTCGCTGGCCCAACACGGGCTTCGTCACCATCCGCAGGCTTGTGGAACCGGGATCGAGGCGATCCGGCAAGCCCTCGGTCTTCGAATACGTTGACAACCGACACGCGCGCTGGACCAGGGCCGACGACGCCTGGCTCTTTGGCTATTTCCACTATCTCTGGGCCGACGGCACGCTGAAGGTCGGCCGGATTGACACCAGCGCGCGTACCGTCACCACGACGGAACCCTACCACTATGGCGGCATGGACAACGGCCAGGGCATCCAGTACTACGCCTTCAACCTGCTCGAGGAGATCGACCGGCCCGGCGAGTGGTATCTCAACCGCAAGGCGGGCGTCCTCTACCTGTACCCGCCTTTCGACCTGTCGCGCTCGGTCGTGGAGATCGGCCTTTGCTCCACGCCGATGGTCACGATGCAACGGGTCAGCGACGTTCGCCTGGAGGGCCTGACCTTTGACCTGGCCCGATCGAACGGCCTGGAGCTCAACGAATGCCGCCGTTGCCTGATCGCCGGCTGCACGGTGCGCAGGATGGCCGGCGACGGCATCTCGATCCTGGGTGGCGCGGTCGACGGCCTGCTGGGCTGCGACATCGAAGTCATCGGCCGGCGTGCCACGGAAGTGATCGGCGGCGACCGTGCCACGCTCACGCCCGGCCGCCACTTCGTTGAGAACTGCCTAATCTCCGACTTCGGCCGGATCGACCGAACCTACACGCCCGCGATCCAGCTCGAAGGCGTTGGCAACCGGGTAGCGCACAACCTGATGTGCAACTGCCCCAGCAGCGTCATGCGGATCGAGGGGAACGATCACGTCATCGAGTTCAACGAGGTCCACAGCGCCGTGCGCGAGTCGGACGATCAGGGGGCGATGGAACTCTTCGGCAATCCCTCTTACCGGGGCGTGATCTTCCGCTACAACCGATTCACCAATTGCGGAAAGGACGGAGTGGGGGCTTCCATCCACGGGCAGGCGGCCCTCCGCTTCGACGACGCCATCAGCGGCATGGTTGCCCACGGCAACATCTTCATCCGCTGCGCCAACGGCCACTTCGGCGCCGTGCAGATGAACAGCGGACGCGACAACATCATCGACAACAACCTGTTCATTGATTGCAAGCAGGGAGTGAGCGGCGGCTGGTACCCCGGCAACGCTGTCTGGAAGCAGATCGAAGCCAAGCGGCCCGCACCCGGGGTCATCTTGACCGACCTGTACCTGAAGCGCTATCCCGAGATGGCGACCATGATGACCACGCCCGGGATCAACTACCTCTGGCGAAACCTCCTGTACCGTTGCGGTCCTCTTGCGACCGGCAATCGCGCCCATCTCGATCTGCTGGAGAACGGAGTATTCGAGGATCGCGATCCTGGGTTCGTCGATGCCGCGAAGGGGGACTACCGGCTCAAACCGACCGCCCCGGCGTTCGCTGTCGTGGGCTTCAACTCCATTCCGGTCGATGAGATCGGCCTTTACGCCGACAGATACCGGGCAAGCTGGCCGGTTGTCACGACTCCGGTGCCGATGCCTGACTGGCGGACGAACTCGAAACCAAGGCGATGATTCGCCGCGGCGTGCCATGGTTGTCCCCCCAAGGAGCCGTGACGCGGCTCCTTCTTCTGGGGGGTGTCTCTACTTGATCAGGCGGGCTTCGATGTTGGCGATCTCGCGGTTGGCGAACTCGTCGGTCAAGAACCAGTCTTGATAGAGTTCCTCGATCTGTCTCAAGTACCAGTCGACGGAAGATTTGGGCAATGTGGGCTGTATGCCCTTGGGTCGATCCTCATCGCGAATCGATGGACGAGTGCGGTCCGCCGGCGGTTGGTAGGCTGGATTGAAGACCAAGAGCGGCAGGTCGTCCGCAGTTAGCAGATGGCGCCAGAGAAACGCCTGCATGATGTCTTCGGCCGGCACGGCCTCATGGACAACTTCCCGGCCACCGATCGTCGCGCTACCCACGACGGTGACATTGACCGGCTTTTCCATCTCCGTGAGGGTGGTTTTCACCCCGAGTCCCACAACCTCCTGTTTGGCCGCAAGCGTGGCGCCGGGCGATTCCAGGCCCTTCGGCAGGTTCTTGAAGCTCAGCTTGATCGGGCCGTCGAAGCCGTCCTTGCGGATGGCGAAGACGGTCACCGCGGCGGCTGCCTTGCTAGGAATAACGAGGCGGGAGGGAACGAGACGCAGCTCGAAATCGGGTCGCGGCTGGCTGATCCGGAGCCGATAGGCATACTCCTTTCCCGAGCGTCGCGTCGTGTCGCCCACGTGGATGTAATATTTCCCATCGGTAGGCAGTTTCACCATGAGGTAGGAATCGGCGTGGTTGGTGTTTAGCCCGGATCCCGCGTCGAAATGATCGTCGTTCAGGCCGATCACCTTGCCATCGGCGCTCGTGACCTTGAGGAACGAATCGTACGGGGAACCGAGCCGGCGCGCGTGCACTTCCGCGACAATTGTCTCACCGGCACGCCCTGCCACTTCGAAGACGTCCCAGTCACCCGGGTGATCCGCTCGCCCGTTGACGATGATCGGCAGACTCACCTTCCGCGCTTGGGACGGCTCGTCGTTGGATTCGGTTTCCACGCACTCGGGCAGCGTATCTAGGGCGAAGTGCACATGGTTGGAGACGAACTTCCCGTCGGTGGCCGTGAGCAGATACTGTCCTGGCTTTGCGTCCCGTGGG
>JBMFUH010000104.1:2214-11948 GCA_049966735.1 Isosphaeraceae bacterium | reverse complement strand
ACGCGAAACCCACTCCCCGAATCATCAAGACGTTGCTCGAGATGGTCGCCTGCAAGGACTTGCCGCATGACTGGCGAATGGACGCTCTGGGCCGGCTTCGGGAAACAAATCCGAAAGCCCTGGCGAGAGCAACCGCGGCCTTGATTCGCCAGCTCGGCGACCAGAGCCCCGACATCCGCCGCTCCGCCATCGAGCTGCTCTCCGCCATCATCGAGGACGCGCCGGCCGAGATGCCGGCCACGACCGGAGCAAAGTGAGAAGAACGCGCGGGGTAGTCCTCACTCGCCAGTCACCTTGGCTTTGAAATCCCCGAGAATGGAATGTAGGATTCGGAATGTTCCCTGACGCCCTTTTCACCCGCGCAGCGGAGTCTCTTGCCATGGCCCACGAATCCGCAAGCAGCACCGATCGCCGTACGTTTCTTCAAACCGGGGCGGTGGCCGCGGCCGCGGCTGTCAGTCTTGGCGCCGGTTCGGGCGCCTCGGCCCACGATGCACCCGAGAAGGGGCTCTCCATCCCCAGGAGGCCGCTGGGAAAGACCGGCGTCGACATCACCATCCTTGACGCGGGTACCGGCCGCGGCGCGGGCATCCAGCGCATCCTCCGGTACGCGTACGCGCAAGGCATTCGCTGCTTCGATACCTCGGAGCGCTATCAATCCGAGGCGGACTTCAAGCTCTGGTTTGAACAGGAACCCGCGGTCCGCAAGCAGATCTTCGTGGTCACCAAGGACCTGCCGCAAACGCCCCGAGAAATCATGGGCAAACTGGAGAAGCGACTGGAGAAGATGGGAACTGACTACCTCGACCTCTTCTTCATCCACAGCTTCGGCGACAATCATTCGCTGGACGAGGCCATGAACTTCGTCAAGAGCCGTGAGTTCAAGGAGGCAGCCGACGCGATCCGCAAGTCGGGCAAGGCCTGGTTCATCGGCATCTCGACCCATCACAAGCGCCGGGCGCAGATCCTCCAGGCGGCTGCCGAAGGGGGCATCGTCGACGCGATCATGCTCCAGTACACCCCTTGGCTCGACAAGGACGCACCGCTCAACAAGGCGCTCGACGCGTGCTGGAAGAAGGGAATCGGCCTGATCGCCATGAAGCAGATCGCCGGCCACTTCACCAGCGGAGAGAACAAGCGGGGCATTCTCGACGAGGTGGTGAAGAAGGCCCCCATGCTCGCCGAGCGCAAGCTGACGCCGTTCCAGGGCCTCTTGCACGCGATCTGGACCGATGAGCGCATCAGCGCATCGTGCGTGTCGATGAACAACACCGATCACATTCGCCTCAACTGCGATGCGGCCCGGCGGTTCGAGCCGGTCAAGGAAGCCGACTTGCGCCAGCTTCGCGACGCGGCCCTGGCGTCCGGTCCGCTGCTCTGCGCCGATTGCGACGGCCGATGCTCCGAGGCCGCCGGCACGCGCGCCGAGCTGGGCAACCTGACGCGGTTCCTGACCTATCACGAGCATCATGGCCTGCGCGGCGAGGCCCGGCGGTGCTATCAGGAACTCTCGGCCGAAGCCCGCGACTGGTCCGGCGCCGACCTCGAGGCGGCCCGGCAAGCCTGCCCCAATCACCTCGACTTCGCCAAGCTGCTGCCGGAAGTTGATCGGAAGCTGGTATGAGATGCGACTCTTCAGGGGTAGGCGTCTCGGTCGATGCCGGGACCACTTTCGTTAGGCGAGAAACGGACAGGAGGAAGTGATGCCCACACTTACCCCAGAACTGCAACGAGCCGTGGAGCAGGCTGGGGATCAGCCAGTCGAGATTACCGATCCCCAGTCCAACACGGCCTATGTTCTTGTCAAAGCAGAGATCTTCAGCCGGATGAAAGAGGCGCTCGAGGAGGAATCAGAGAAGCTCGCCTGGGCGAAACTTGCCCGCAAGGCTCGCTCCGAGTGGGCAAAGGAAAATCCCTACTGATGTTTTGCCCCGGTGAGATCTACTTTGCCCAAACCGACGCGGGGACACGCCCCGTGGTTATTGTTTCCCGCGAGGAACTCAACCGGGGCAACTGGGTCGTCGCCGTGCTGATCACCTCAGCCAAGTTCGCGCTCCGTTCTTCTCTCGCGCATTGTGTCCCGTTTCATTCCGGTGAATGTGGGCTGACCAAGGATTGCGTGGCGCAAGCCGAGACAATTTCCTACGTTGCTGTCTCAGACATCGATCTGGATGCGGGCAGAATCGGTGTTGTCGACGCCGTGCGGATGCGTGCGCTGATCAAAGCCATCGGCCATGTCATCAACTCGGACTGTGAGCCCGTCTGAGGACCGTCAGTTTCTCTTGATCGGTGGGTCTCATGGTCCACTTTTACTGCTGCGCTCGTGGCGGCGTCAGCGGCGTGCTGGCCAGGGCGATCAGGCGGGGCAAGCGCCGCCAGAGCCAGCGAAGGATGATCCAGGCGAAGAGCGCGGCGACGATCAGGAGCGGGACCCAGAGGGCCCAGTCCACGGCCCAGAGAACGACGGCCTTGCCCAGGTCGATCAGGCCGTGAAGCGAGCGTTCCCAGGTTCGCGCCACCTGGGTTGGGAAGTCGGCCACGGTCGGCGGCGGAGGCTCGAACTTCTCGCGCTCGCGAATCGAGAGCGTCAACGTGGCGAGCGAGGAGAGGTTTTCCAGGAGCCGGATCTTGCCTTCGAGCTGCTCGATCTCGCCCCGGACGCGGGAGAGTTCGGTCTCGATCTTGAGCACGTCCTCGAGCTTGCCGGTCCGCTCGTCGAGGATCTTGGTCAGTGACTTCTCCTCGGCCTTCTTGTTTTTGATCCGGGCCTCGATGTCGTAGAACTGCTCGGTCACGTCCTGCGACGTCCGCGAGTTCCGCACCAGCTCGCCGAGTCCCACAACTTTTTGAACGAGCGACTCGAACTTCTCGACCGGCACGCGGAGTTTCCAGTGCATCGACCGCTCCGAGCCGGGCGAGCCCGTCACACTCTGCTCGGCGATGTAACCTCCGGCTTCCTGAACGAACGTCACCACTTGCTTGGCGGTCGCATCGACGTCCTTGACGACCAGGTCGACCTGGGCGTCGTAGATGATCTTCCGCGATAGAGGCAAATTGGCCTTGTCCGCGGGAGCCTGGGGCGCGGCACCGCCCATCATCCCGCCCATCATGCCACCCGCCAGCACGGTGGTGGAGCTTCCATCGGTGAGCACGATCTTCCTGCGGAGGTCTTCGGGATTATGGGCGGCCAGCCCGATCTGCTTGAGGTTGTTGGAGGGAGTCGCGGCAGGCGCCTCGCGGGTGGCAGGCGCCTCGCGGGCAGCGAAATTGCGTGCCGCCTCCTCGCCACAGCCCAGTAGCGGCAAGAGGAAGAAAGCCGACAGGAGGATGTGTCGGTTCATGGCGATCCAGGCCTCGCGAGAGAGGGAAGAGTTCGACGTCGAGCCTGGTAGCAAGGCTCTTCCTGAATTATGACGTCGAACGCCGCCAAAGCTTAGACCCCTCTCATTCGTTTTGTCTGTCAGCCCGGAACTGAGCAATGGTTACTGGGCCAGGTACCAGGGCACGTTGATCACGACGACGCGGCGGAAGCCGCTGAGCCGGAGGTAGGCCTCGATCAGGACGCCCGTCTGGTTGTGCAGCAGATAATGGTACCAGCGAGTGCCAATCAGCTCGGGGATGATCACGGCGATGTCCCGATCGGGATGGGCACTTTTCAGATCCCTGACGGCATCCTTCAGTGGTGAATAGAGCCAGCGGAAAGGAGAGTAAACAACAATCAGCTTGGGCGGCGGCACATTGGCTGCCTTTGCCGGCTCCATGACCAGCCGCTTCCAACCGTCCTCGAGCGCAGCCATGGCGTGCTCGTCGCCCGCGATGTGCAAGGCGTAGACGTCCGGTGAGAGTTCGAGGGCAAACCGCATGGCCCGCCTCGTGATCGCGCTCCAGCCCCGAATCGGCAGCAGGACGATGGGGGGCCGCAGATTCGCGGTGTCCAGGGGTTCGGTCGTGGCAACCTGCCGCGCGACCGAGCGGTAATGACGGTGCACGCTGGTGAACAGGGCCAGGAGGGCCGGGATCAAGAGCATCATCACCCAGGCCCCCTCGGCGAACTTCGAGACCAGCACGACTACAAGCGTGACGGCCGTGCAGACAGCACCTCCTCCGTTGATCGCCATGGATTTCGCCGCGTGCGGTCCCCCGACTCGCCGCCAGTGCTGGACCATGCCCGCCTGAGAGAGAGTAAACGCCAGAAACGCCCCCACAGCGAAGAGCGGTATCAGGTTGTCGGTGACCCCTCTGAAGCCGATCAGCAGGCCGCAGGCGAGCGCGGCCAGGACGAGGATTCCGTGCGAATAGACCAGCCGCCGTCCCCGGTGAGCAAAAGCTTGCGGCAGAAATCCATCCTGGGCAATCAACCGGCAAAGGCGAGGAAAATCGGCGAAGCCGGTATTCGCCGACAGGGCCAGAACGCTCAGCACCGAGCCGATCGTGACGTAATAGAAGACTCCTCGACCGACAACCGCGGCCACCAGCATCGACAAGATGCTCTGGTAGCCCTCGTGGCCCGGTTCGGTGGCGGCGATGCCGTAAGCGTGAGTCAAATAGGCGATGCCCGCCAGCATGAGGGCGAGAATCACGATGATGGCCGTGAGCGTCTTCTGGGCGTGGGGAACCGCCGGCTCGCGGAACGCCGTGACGCCGTTGCTCACGGCCTCGACGCCCGTCATGGCCGTGCAACCGCTGGCGAAGGCTCGCATCGCGATCCAGAGACCTCCGGCCACGGTGGCGGACGGAATGGCCGGAGGGGCCACGACAGGCGATGGACGTCCACCAGCGAGCAGCGCCTTGATCAATCCGAGGGTCAATACGGCCAGCAGGCTGACGATGAAGAGATAGGTCGGAACCAGGAAGGCCCAGCCCGATTCGCGGACGCCGCGCAGGTTGACCATGGTGATCAAGAGGAGGATCGCCAGGCAGAGCCAAAGCGTGTAGGGCTGAAGCCTCGGGATGGCCGAGACCAGCGCGCCAACCCCCGCGGAAATGCCCACCGCCACGACCAGCACGTAGTCGAGCATGAGCGCCGCGGCGGCAAGTAAACCGGCCACGGTGCCCAGGTTCTCCCGGGCCACCGTGTAGGAGCCGCCTCCCAGGGGATAGGCCGTGATCGTTTGCCGGTAGGAGAAATAAACGATGGCCAGGATGACGATGATCAGCGTGCTGATCGGACCGATGTAACTCAGGCCGGCCGCTCCCAGAGGAATCAGCAAAGTGAGCGCTGCTTCCGGGCCGTAAGCGGCCGACCCGAGGGCGTCGAGCCCGAGCATGGGTATGCCGGCGACGACGCCAACTCGCTGCTCGCCCTCCTCGTAAGTCGCCAGGGGGCGGCCGAAAAGATAGTCCATGAGCGGCATCGCTGGCCCTCGAATCGATGAGACAGATGGGGCTCTCACGTCAAAAGCTCAAACATCATAGCCGCACGGATGTCCCAGAGTCATCCGGTATCGGCGGGCCGCATGCTTTCTTATGCCATCAGCGGCCGTTATGCTCAGTGTGTCGAGAATCCGATGTCGGATGCTTTGGGAGAGCCTCACGATGAAACAGGACCGATGCCGGGTGTGCGTGATGTGGCCGGGGCTGCTGACGGTGGCGCTGACGCTGGCCAGCGCGGCGAGCTGGGGAGCGGAGACGTTGACGCTCTACGTCTCGCCGCAAGGGAACGATCGCTGGTCCGGAAAGCTCGATGCGCCGAACGCCTCCCGAACCGACGGCCCACTGGCCACTCCGGGCCATGCGCGCGATCTGATCCGGCGGATGAGGAAGAATGCCCAGCCCCCCGGCGCGATCTCGGTCCTGGTCCGCGGCGGCTCCTATGAGCTGGGAGAAACCCTGAAGTTCCAAAAGGAAGACGGCGGCTCGGAAAAGGCCCCCGTGATCTACCGAGCCTATCCCGGCGAGCGGCCCATCATCCGCGGCGGCCGGCGCGTCTCCAACCTCGTCGCTGATCGCGGTTCGATCTTGAAGGCCGACCTCGCCGCCTGTGGGCTCAAGGGAGTGGCATTCAAAGCACTCTTTTACGCGGGCCGGCGGCTGCCCCTGGCGCGCTATCCCAACTTCGACCCGGAAAATCCCTACGGCGGAGGCTGGGCGTTCGCCGATGGCAAGCTCGTTCCCATGTACCAGAACCAGCCCGGCGAGGATCACCATACCCTCCGGTACAAGGCAACCGACGAGCGCACGTGGAGCAAGCCGAAGCTCGTCGAGGTCTTCGTCTTCCCCCGCTACAACTGGTGGAACAACATCGTGCCGATCAAGGACGTCGACCGCGCGACGCGGACCATTCACCTGGCCGCCGACGCGTCGTACCCGATCCGGCCGGGAGACCGCTACTACTTCCAGGGCGCGCTCGAGGAGCTCGACGCTCCCGGCGAGTGGTTCCTCGACCGCGATACCAGCACCCTCTACGTCTGGCCGCCCGGGCCGCTCGACTCAGGGCACGAAATCGTCGCGCCCGTGGTACGCACCCTGATTTCGATCGAGCCGGGAACGTCTTACCTCACCTTCCGCGGCTTCACCCTCGAAGCGTGCACGGGAGAAGCGATCAGCCTGTACCGAACGATCCATTGCACGGTCGCGGGTTGCACCATCCGCGGTGTGGGCGACTATCATCATGGGGCCGTCGGCGTGATCGAGGGCCGGAACAACCGCGTGGTCGGCAACGACATTTACGATGTGGGATCGCACGGGATTTATATCAACGGCGGCGATCGCGTTTCGTTGACTCCCGCCGGCAACGTCGCCGAGAACAACTACATCCACCACATCGGCGTGCTCTACAAGCAAGGAGTGGGCATCGCGCTCGACGGCGTGGGCAACCGTGCCGCGCACAACCTGATTCATGACGGCCCGCGCATGGGCATCATGTTCAGCGGCAACAATCTGGTGATCGAGTACAACCACATCCGCCACATGAACCTCGAAACCGAGGACACGGGTGCGGTCTACACCGGGGGCCGTGACTGGATCTCGTCCCGCGGGACGATCATCCGCTACAACCTCTTTCACGACATGCTGGGGTTCGGCAAGGACGAGCACGGTCGCTGGGTGTCTCCCCACTTCGCCTGGGGCGTGTACCTCGACGACAACACCGGCGGGGTCGACGTCGTCGGCAACATCGTCTATCGCTGCTCGCGGGCCGGGTTGCACCTGCATAACGGACGAGACAATCATATCTCCAATAATATCTTCGTCGACAACGGTCCCCAGCAGTACGAGTACTCGGGCTGGACGGTGAACCACTCCTACTGGAAAGACCACCTGCCCACGATGATCAAGGGCTACGAGATGGTGGCGTCGTCACCGGCCTGGAAGAACATGCGCAACATGAACGTGCACCCGCGTGACGCGGTCCTGCCCAATGGGATGATCATGACGGGCAACGAATTCAACCGGAACATCATCGCCTACCGCGACCCGAACGCCGCGTACGTGCGGACCAACGATGTGCCGTTCGACCACAACGTTTTCGACTTCAACCTGATCTGGCATCACGGCCTGCCGGTGAAGACAGGCCAGCATCGGCCGGGGAAAAACCTCTCCGGCAACCTCGCGCCCAACGGAGACTTCCGTCGCGGAGTGCCCGGCGGCCTGCCCGACGACTGGCATTGGCAGATCAAGACGCCGCACGCCGCCGCGGCGATCGTCGAGGATGAGGGTCGACGCGCGTTACGCATCGAGGCCGCCTTCGATGCGACGAAACCACGCGACAATTATCCGATCGTCGTCAGCCGGGAATTCGTTGCTCGTCCCGGGCATGCCTACCGCATCAGGGCCGCGCTGCGGGCCGCTCATCCCGACGCCAGGGCGGGGCTCATGCTT
The DNA here is from genome assembly GCA_049966735.1 of Isosphaeraceae bacterium. Taxonomy (GTDB): domain Bacteria; phylum Planctomycetota; class Planctomycetia; order Isosphaerales; family Isosphaeraceae; genus Aquisphaera. The sequence continues at coordinate 4,130 of JBMFUH010000104.1, read as the reverse complement.
CAAGGCTACGAGGCGAACGTCTTCTTCTGGGCCAACTGGCCGAATGAGATCAAGGTGGGAACCGACTGGAAGGAGCACGAGTTTGTGTTCCGCATCCCCGGACCAGGCGAACACGGTTACCACAAGCAGATGAAGCGCTTCCGCGCCCGGGTGGACTTCCCCGACCCGAGCGGGTCGCTTCTGGTGCGCGACGTATCCCTGCACGAGATCGCCATGCAGGATGAATGGAAGTCGTGGCAGGCACTGGGCGCGGACCGCCACTCGAAGATCGCCGACTCCCGGTTCGTCGATCCGGACCACGCTGATTTCCGGCTCCAGAGTGGCTCGCCAGCCTACGCGCTCGGCTTCAAACCCATTCCGGTCGACAAGATCGGCCCTTACCAGGACGAGTTCCGGGCAAGCTGGCCCATCGTCGAAGCCCCAGGCGCCCGCGAGCACCCAGTCATACCGCCCCATTGACACCGGGATCGATCATTCCAACGAATGTCACGGGAGATAGGCAGATGCGTCCAGGAATCCTCTTCGTTGTCTCGGCGACACTCGCCTTCTTTCCTTGCGCATGCAGCCGGGGAGACGGCAACCTGCTGGCCGACCCATCGTTCGAGATCACCAAGAGCAAGGATCAGTTCGGCCTGGTCTTCGCCAGATGGGGCGGCTGGAAATACGAGGGAGACTGCGAGTTTCGGGTCGGCGACGTGGCCCGTTCGGGAAAGCACTCGTGCCTGCTCAAAGGGGGAATCGGAGCCAAGATCCGCGTGGCCCAGAATGTGGCGCTCGAGCCCGGGAGGTATCGGATCACGGCCTATCTGCGGGGCCTCGACATCGGCAAGGGGACGTACAACGGGACCACCGAATTCATGTTCGATGGCAAGTACCAGCAACTCAACAAGAATGGAACCTTCGGCTGGACCAGGCTCACCTACGTCGGCGAGATCACGGAGAAGAAGCAATCCGGGCCGTCGTTCGGCCTGATGGCCCCCGGCTATTTCTGGATTGACGACGTCGCGCTCGAGAAGGTCGGCGGCGACGTCCCGCTCACCGAGGCGCCTGTACTCGGGGAAGAGGAAGCGCCCATCGCCCCTCCGGCCAACCTCTCGCAATCGCCGGTTCGCTGCGCGGAATGCGGCTACCGCAACAATCCGGCGAGCAAGACCTGTTACGCCTGTGGCGCAGGTCTGTCGTCCGCGAGGGTTGCCGCGGAGGGTCCCGCTATGAAATCGATCGCCAACTTCGAGACGGGCAGTCCCTTCTCGGGAGGGAAGGTGGTCGCCGCTCATGCGTCGGAAGGGCGCAAGGCGCTGCGGGTCGACCGGAGTTACATCAGCATCGACCAGCCACAGAACTGGCTCGGCTACGACTTTCTCAAGGCCGATCTCGACACCGAGGCAAGTAAACCCCTCGAGCTGTACATGGAAATTCGCGACCAGGGAACGCGCGACTACTGGACCCGGGTCAATTACTCGACGGTCGTCCCCCCCGGCACAAGCACGCTGGTCATCCCTGTCAAGCAACTTTACGTCGGCGAGAAGTCGAGGCCCGGGCGCATGCTCGACCTGGCCAGGATTACCCGATTGGTATTCAGCATCGGTGATGCGCCGGCGGCCCCGCTGTTTCTGGACAATCTCCGTCTCGAGCGCGACGATTCGCCCGACCACGTCCGCTTCGAGGGCCTTTACGCCTTCGACTTTGGCACCAACACCAGTCCGCTCTTGGAGGCGTTCACGCCGATCACCCCATCGACGCTGTACAGCAAGGGGCGAGGCTACGGACTGAAAGACGCCCGGATCTGGCGTGCGTTCGATGTCCTTCAACCCGAACCGCTCTACCAGGATTTCCTCTGCATCGAGGCGGGCGGCCTGGCGGTCGACGTGCCGCCGGGCAAGTACCGGGTGTTCGTGAACATCGTCAACCCGTCG
>JBMFUH010000104.1:0-2204 GCA_049966735.1 Isosphaeraceae bacterium | reverse complement strand
CTACTGGGGCGAGTACCAGAGATATCGCCAGCGGGCGATCCTCGCCGAGGGACGGCCGGTCGTGAGCGAGACCCTCGACTTCGAGGCCTTCCGCAAGAAGTACTTCCGATTCTGGAACGTCGACGACAGCCCGGCCGACAACACGTTCGACAAGTACCAGAAGGCGTACTTCAGCGAGAAGCAGTTTGACGTCGACGTCACCGACGGCCAGTTGAATCTCGATTTCCAGGGCGAGAACTGGGCTTGCTCCGTCTCGGCCGTGGTCATCTTCCCGGTCGAGAAGGCCGAGCAGGGGAAGAAATTCCTTGATTACACGGAGGCGAAGCGGCGGTTCTATTTCGACAACTCTTTCAAGCGTGTCCTCCCAGCGCCCGCCGGAGAGCCGCTTGCCCCGACCGAAGAAGAAGAACGCCGGGGCTTCGTGCTCTTTCAACCCGATCTCATGCGCGACGTCGCCTACAACGGCACGCCGTTCGAGAACGAACGGGTGAGCGTCCTGCGCGGTGAGGCGTTCGCGGGCGAGTACGAACCCGTCACGCTGGCACTCGTCCCCCTGGCTGACCTGGGCAAGGCAACCGTCCAGGTCGAGGCCCTGCAAGGACCCGATGCAACCATTCCCGCCGACGCGATCGACGTCGGCTACGTCTCCAACCGCATCACCCGCGTGACCGCGGAGGGTTCCGTCTACACGATCAGCCCGCGGCTGATCATGCCGGGAGGAACCATTGAGCTGCCCAAGGGCACGACCCGGCGGTTCTGGCTGACGGTCCGAACTCCCGCGAACGCTCGACCGGCAGTCTACAAGGGGAGCGTGCTGATCCAGGCCTCGCGGGGAGGACCGTGGCAAGTTCCCCTCGAGTTCCGTGTCCGCCGCGGCACGCTCGATCCGGTCGATGTTCCCGCCGGCCCGTTCGGCCATGCGATCGGCATCCCCTGGTTCGAGGATGATCACGAGGCCGCCGCCTACAACCAGCAGATGGTGGTAAAGAGCTTGCGCAGGCTGCGCGACTACGGGTTCACCGCCTGCACCGGCCTGCCGTCAATTCCCCTGCGTGGCTTTGATCACGGCAAGCCCAGGCTCGATTTCAGCACGGCCGACCGGCAGATGAAGCTGGCCAGAGAGCTGGGCTTCCTCGCCGTGACCAGCTATGGCGGAGGCGTTTCGGGCTACAACACGTACTACCGAGACACAGACGCGATGACCCGCGCGGGGTTTCAGGATTATTCGGCCTTCGTGCGGGCGATCTATTCCGCGACCCAGGAGCACGCCGAGAGAGAAGGCTGGCTCCCCGTTTACTACAACCTCGCCGACGAGCCGGTGGGAGAGGACACGATTCGAGCGGCGGAGAACGCCGAGGCCTATCGCCGGGCCTTCCCCCAGGGCCCACCTTTCTTCACGGGCGCGAGCAGCTTCACCGGGACCAACACCAGTAATCCCCACTTCCGGCTGTCCAGGGCCCTCCACGTGGTGAGCTGGAACGGCCACGACGAGCCCGGCGTCCGGCTGCTACATGACGCGGGCGGCGACTGGGCGTTCTACAACGGCGGCAACCGCTGGACCTTCGGCACCTACATGTACAAGGCGGCGCGGGAATTTGGCATGAAGTTTCGGACCTCGTGGCACTGGAACGCCGCGGCCGGCGATCCCTACTACGCGCTGGATTGCCGGGAGGACGACTACGCCTGGTGCAACGCCTCGCCGCGGGGAGACCTGATTCCCTCCGTCGCGTTCGAGCGGTTGCGCGAAGGGCTCGACGACTACCGCCGGCTGATCACGCTCGACCGGCTGATCCGGGAACAGGCCGATTCGCCTCGAGCGCGAGCGGCCCGCTCACTGATCGCCGGCCGTCTGAAATCCTTCCACCTGGGCCAGCGCGACCACGACGCGCTCTTCCCAGCGTCGGATTGGGTGGGGTTTCGACGGAAGGTTGACGAGGCGATTGAAAGCTTGAGGTGAAAACGGAAAGGCTGTCCAGTCGCCTCGGAAGTCGATGGGTAGATAAGTTGCTATGCTCGGGACTTCCAGACGGTAGGGCTGCGCTTGCTATGGAGGACGGCAAGGACAACCATGCGTCCTGCTGTGACGGGCTAAAACCCGCATCAAGCTTCGCCCAAGAATTCCTTGACCGTATCCAGAAGGACAGAGCAACTCCTAGCCTATGTTTGGGGTGAAATCCGCGGCCGCGCGCCTGCCGTCGCGCGGA
>JBMFUH010000103.1:0-12001 GCA_049966735.1 Isosphaeraceae bacterium | reverse complement strand
GCGAAGTCCCAGCCGTCCATGCCGGGCATCTCGATATCCGAGACGATCAGGTCGAACGGCCGGCCGGCCGCCAGCCGCGCCAGACCTTCCTCGCCGTTGGCGGCGGTCTCGACCTCATGCCCCTCCGCCGTCAGGTACCGTTTGACCACCTCCAGGAAAAACGGCGTATCGTCGATCAGGAGCAGACGCTTCTGTTTCTTGCCCCGGTTGGGCGCGGCGGCAGGTTCCGCGCTCGCCTGACCGAAAAACCACTGCGTCATCCGGTGGATGTCCAGGAAGAGCGTCATCCGGCCGCGGACCACCGCCGAGCCGAGGATGCCCTGATGGTGTTCCGGATGGGCCTGCAGGGCGACCGACAACGATTCCGTGTCCACGATCCGGGTCGCCAGAATCGCGATCGGCCGCGCGACGAACTTCGGCAGGATGAGCGGCAATTGCCGGGCGGAATCCGCCGGTGCTTGTTCAGGCGCCGAGACGTTGATCACCTTCTCGAGCCGCAAGATACGCATCGAGACCGAGTCCACCGTCACGTATTCGTGCTCGCCGACGCGCTCGATCCGATCGCCGCTGATCATCTCGACCCGGCGGACCTGCAAGAGCGGCAGCGCGAACTGTTCGTGCGGGCCGTTCTCGAAGAGCAGCACGCGATGGGTCTGTGCCCCTTCCCTGGCGGCCTGAGCGGTGGCGGCCGTCACGGCCGGCTCGAAACTCAACCGGGCGTGCTCGACGATCCCCCCCACGTCGGCGATGAGCGCCACACGGCCGTCTCCCATGATGGTCGCGCCGGCGAAGATATCGATCTTCTTGATCGAGCCGTGCATCGGCTTGACGACGATCTCCTCCGTGCCCTTCACTTCGTCCACCACCAGACCGAAGCGGCGGCCTGCCGACTTCAAAACCAGGATGTAGGCAATCCGCTCCCGCTCATGATTGCCGGAGTGCAGGTCAAGGATCTCCGCCTTGGTCCGGGCCGTGAAAGGCTCTTTCCGGCGGAGCACCTCGGCGAACCGGACGATCGGCAAGAGCCGCCCGCGCAGGCGGTAGACCTCGGTGTCGAACGCCCGCTCGATGCGTCCCTTCAAGCCGGGGTGCAGGCAGATGGCTTCTTCCAGGTCGCGCTGGGGAATGGCGAACCGATCACCGTTCACCGTGACGATCAGGCAGGGGATGATCGCCAAGGTCAGCGGCATCCGGAGAATCATCGCCGTGCCCAGCCCCGGGTGCGAGTCGATCGTCAGCGACCCCTCCAGCACCTCGATGTTCGTCTTGACGACGTCCATGCCGACTCCGCGGCCGGACACCTCCGAGACCTCGCTGGCCGTCGAGAAACCCGGCAGCAGGATCAGCGAGAGGATCTCCCGCGGCGACATGCGGTCGAGCTCGGCCTCGGTCTTCAGCCGCATCGCCAGCGCCTTGTCGCGGATGGCCTGCGGGTCGATGCCCCGGCCGTCGTCGCGGATCTCGATGCGGATCTGTCCCTCGTCGTGCGCGGCCGAGAGGGTGATCTGGCCGACCGCGGGCTTTCCCGCCGCGATCCGCTCGGCAGGGGGCTCGATGCCGTGGTCGACGCAATTGCGCACGAGGTGAGTCAGCGGGTCGGAAAGCTGCTCCAGGATTGTCTTGTCGAGTTCCACCTCCCGGCCGATGATCGTCATCTCCACCTGTTTGCCCAGCGTTCGTCCCAGGTCTCGAACCACCCTGGGGAACTTGCCGAAGAGGTTGCCGATGGGCTGCATCCGGGTGCGCAGCACCGTCTCCTGAAGCGCGGAGGTGACCGCGTCGAGCCGCTGCATGATGGGCCGGACATGGCTGTCGTCCTGATCGAACGCCAGCAGCGATTGATTGCGAATGAGCGTCAACTCGCTGGTCAGCGTCATCAGCCGGTCGAGCAGTTCGACATTGATCCGCAGCGAAGACGCGCGGTCCAACTCGATCGATCCCGGCGCGCCGGGACGGTGCCCGGCTCCGGCCGCGGCAGGAGGCGCCGCTCGCCCCGACGTCGTCGCCCCCAACGTGGCCGGTCTTTCCGTCGCCGCGGCCCCGGAGACCACGGACATGCTCACGGACGGGCTGACGCTCCCGGCGGAGGGGAGCCCGAGCCGCCGTTCGATTTCCGCCAGGGAAACCGTCGTCCGCAGCCGGCCATGCAGGTGGACCGAGCCCCCTCCCAGCCCCTCGCCCAGGTCGGTCGAGGGAATCTCGAGCCGGGGCTCGTCGAAGGTCCCCAGCGCGGCGAGGCTGGCGAGCAGCGATCCCAGGGTCCGTCCGCTCCGGCGCACCCAGTCGCTCAGGTTGATGGACAGCGACCGCGCTGGCCCGACACGTTCCGTCCTGGCGATCTCCGGCAAGCCCAGCGACCGCCGGATCTCGGCACGGGGCGCTCTGGAGGCCAGTCTCGCCCGGAATCTCACGGGCCCCTGGGGAAGCCCGTGCGTGAGGTCCGCCGACGAGACCTCGACCTTGCCCTCCGTGACCACGCCCGATCGGTCAAAGGACGCGAAAAACGCCGCCAGGCGACCGGACCGCTGGCGATCCAGCTCGCGCAGGTCGATGTTCCATTCCTCGGCAGCCTCCTCGATCGACCGCTCTACCCGTTCCAGTTGCGCGAGAAGCTCCTCGATATCAGCCTGGTTGCTGTTTTGCAGGTCGTCCACCAGCGTTGCCAGCCGGTCACGCGCCGCGAGCAGCCGTTCGATGGCGAAGGCGGATGCCGGCGCGCCGGCGTTCCTCAACGTCTCCAGAACCGTCTCGATCGCACTCGACAGCGTGCGGATCGTGGTGAATCCCAGAAAGCCGGCGTCGCCTTTGATGGAATGAACGAGCCTCAAGCAGCCGTCGATTTGCTCCCGGGCGTCACTTCCGGCGTCGGCCTTTTCGAGCGCGAGCAGGAGATCCTCGAGAACCGTCAGATGTTCCCGAGCTTGCATCACAAACTCGTCCGCCTGAATGCCCATCGCTCATTGGTCCTCTGGCCGCGCGCCAGGGGCGGACGCGTACGGCTCATTCAGGCCCGTGACCTTGAGCACCGTCTCCATCTCGGCCGACAGCCTTGCCAGCCGGACTCGCGCAAGACCATGTCTGGAAAGGTGTTGCGGAACCGCCGCCAGAAACGCCAGGCCCTGCACGTCCAGGTCTTTCGTCTCGCCCAGGTCGAACCAGACCGTGCCGCGGCCCCGACCAAGTGCCGCGAGCAACTGCCCGCGAGCCTCCTCGGCGGCCGTGGCATCAAGCACCCCTGGAAAGTGGATCGTCAAGGGGACGTCCGAATGCGGAATCGCGTCCGAATGCGGAATTCGGAATGCGGAACGCGGAATGCCAGAAGTCAATTCCGTCCGCCCACCGCCCACTGGCAACTGACAACTGGCTACTGGCAACTGCCCGCTGCCGCGCAGCGCTTCCAGCTCCACGACGAGCGTTTTCACCGCGTCGTCGAACACGACCGCCAGATCCAGACTGTCATCTCGTGTGGCTTCCGAGATCTTGCTCAGCAGGTCCACGCCGCGCAGGAGAACGTCGACGTCCGCCGGTGACAGCGTGAGGGCCCCTTTCTGGGCGTCGACGAAGCAGTCTTCCATCACGTGGGCGACGCTCACGGCCGGATCGACCCCGACCACCCGCGCAGCCCCCTTGATCGAATGCGCCGCACGCATCATCTCACTAATGCGTGACGTGTCGCCGGGCGACTTCTCCAGAGCCAGCAGGGCCGTGTTCAACACCTCCGTGTGCGTTTCCACCTCGGCGCGGAATAGATCGATGAGTGGCAGGTCCTCCAGTCCGCTGTCGCTGCTCATGGCTCACACTCTGGTTTTTGGTGTTTAGTGCTTGGTGTTTACTGTTTGGTGGCGGGTCGATTCCCAAAACACCAAACACGGAAACCTCCTCCCTTTAGTCTAACCGACTCTGGTGGCAAAGCCGTGATTATTTTGCCCAGCACTCCTATTTTCACACCATTCTCCGCTGTTCGTCCTGCCCTCGTGCTTTCGTGGGACAAGATTCCAAGTCTTGTCCATTCCGCGCTCGATCACATTCGATCGAGCACAAGATTGGATTCTTGTGCCACGGAGGGAGGCCCAGCGGAAGACTGGAAGGGATCAGTCCGTAGAGCGGGTCGAGCCGAAAGCCCAGCGGAAGACCAGGAGGGATCGGGATCAAGATCAAGAGCAGAATTGGGAGCGGGAGGTTTGTCTGTTCACTGGCAACTAGCAACTGCCCACTAGTCACTGGCCACTGCCCCCTCAGCCGATCCGCCCGGTGATGTAGGCCTCGGTCCGCTTGTCTTTGGGGTTGGTGAAGAGCAGGTCGGTGGGGCTGTACTCGGCCAGAATGCCGGTGCGGTGGCCGTCGACGCTTGAAGCCTCGTCCAGCATCAAGCATGCAGTCAGGTCGCTAACCCGCCGGGCCTGCTGCATGTTGTGGGTGACGATGATGATGGTGTAATCATCCTTGAGATCATCCATCAGGTCCTCGACCCGTGCCGTGGAGATCGGGTCCAGGGCCGAGCAGGGCTCGTCCATGAGGATGACCTCGGGCTCGACGGCCAGCGTCCGGGCGATGCAAAGCCGCTGCTGCTGGCCGCCGGAGAGTTCCAGGCCAGAACGATGCAGCTTGTTCTTGACCTCATCCCAGAGTGCCGCCCGGTGGAGCGACCGCTCGACCAGCTCGTCCATGTCGCCGCGGTAGCCGTTGATCCGCGCCCCCCAGGCAATATTGTTGTAAATGCTCTTGGGAAAAGGGTTTGGCTTCTGGAAGACCATGCCGATCCGCCGCCGGAGCGAGACGGCGTCGATGCCAGGGCCCGAGATCAGCTCGCCGTCGAACCGGATTTCCCCCTCCATCCGGGCGCCTGGGATCAGGTCGTTCATCCGATTGTAGGAGCGCAGGAGCGTGCTCTTGCCGCAGCCGGAGGGGCCGATGAGCGCGGTGATCTTGTTCCGCGGGATGTCGATCGAGATGTCCTTGAGGGCCAGGGCCGTTCCATACCAGATCGACAGATTCCGGGTGGTCAAAACCATCGGATCTCCCGCCCTGGTGGCCGGAGAGCAGGAATCTGGCGAGGACAACGGCTCAACTTGAGATTCAGTCACGCTCATGGGTCCATCGGACTCGTGCTGAGTACGCGTTCGGAGATCTTACTGGTAACGGCGGAACCGATTACGAATCATGATCGCGGCGGCGTTCATCGAGAGCAAGAGAATCAGGAGGATGACGATCCCCCCGGCGGAGACCGTCTGGAACATGCGAGCCGGTTCCTTCGCATAGTTGAAAATCTCGACCGGCAAGGCCGAGTAACGATCGAGCGGCCCCTTGGGCAGCTTGCGGATGGACCCGGCGGCGCCGACCATGAGCAAGGGCGCCGTCTCGCCGATGGCCCTTGAGAGACCGAGGATCGTGCCGGTCAAGATGCCCGGCAGGGCGGCCGGCAGGACGTGCCCGCTGACCATCTGCCAGCGCGTCGCTCCCAGGGCCAGCGCGGCCTGGCGCAGCGAGCTCGGCACGGTGCGCAGGGCCTCCTGGGTGGTGATCACGATGATCGGCAAGATCAGCAGGCTGAGCGTGAGCGCCCCCGCCAGCAGGCATGGTCCCAGCGCGAGCGCCTTGATGCCGAACGCCCGGACGAAGAGCGCGAGTCCGAGGATGCCGTAGACGATCGACGGCACGCCCGCCAGGTTGGCGATATTGGTCTGGACGATCCGCCGCAATCGTCCCGGCGGAGCGTACTCCTCGAGGTACACTCCCGCGGCGATTCCCACGGGAATGCCGATCACGGCCACGAGCCCCAGGAGCCAGAGACTACCCACGATGCCGACGCGGAAGCCGGCGATCTCCGGATCGCTCGATTGCCGATTGAACAGGGCCGTCTTCAAAAGCCCTCGCAGCTCCTGGAGATTCGCGCCGACCGCGTACCAGGGATGATCCGGCTTCCCCTGGAGGGCCGCGAAGAGGATGGCACCCATAAGGATCAGCAGCACGACCACGCCCGTGAGCGTGGCCAGGAAGCACGCGGTTCCGAAAAGCGGACCTAGCAGTCCGCGAATCCAGCCGTGCGGCCGGAAGCGAGATTCGCTCGCGCCACTCATTGATAGACCTCCCGGTAGCGCCGCAGCACCAGCCCCGAGAGGATGTTCAGGACCAGGGTGATGAGGAACAGCGACAGCCCCACGGCGAAGAGCGACAGATACTTGGCCGAGCCGTACGAGGCCTCGCCGCTGATCACCTGGACGATGTACGTCGTCATCGTTTCGAGAGAATCGAGCGGGTTCAGGGTGATCTGGGGCAGCATTCCCGCGGCCAGCACGACCGCCATGGTCTCACCCACGGCCCGGCTGATCGCCAGGATGAACGAGGCGACCACGCCCGAGAGACCGGCGGGCAAGACGATGCGCGTGGAAACCTCGAACTTGGTCGCCCCCAGCCCGTAAGCGGCCTCGCGCAGTCCGGAAGGCACCGCCGAGAGCACGTCCTCGCTGAGCGACGAGACCAAGGGGATGATCATCACTCCGACCACGATGCAGGCCGAGAGCGCGTTGAACTGAGGCACCCGAATTCCCCAGGGCTCGAAGACCGCCTTGAGCACCGGCGTGACCAGAAGCAAGGCCAGATAGCCGTAGACGATCGTCGGAATGCCCGCCAGCAGTTCGAGGGCCGGCTTGAGGATTCCCCTCAGCCTGCGCGGGGCGTACTCGCTCAGGTAGATCGCGCTCAAAAGACCGATCGGCAGCGCGATGCACGAGGAGCCAACCGCGATAGCGAACGTGCCCCAGATCAGTGGCAGAATGCCAAACTTCGGCGGCGACGCCTCGGGCTTGAGCTCCCTGCCCAGAAGCACCTCGAGGATTCCGGCGTGAGACTTGACGAAGAACTCGACGGTCTGAACGCTCAAGACCAGCACGATCCCCACCGTCGTGAGGATGGTGACCACGGCCGCGAGCGCCAGCAGCACCGTGACCGCGACCTCCCAGAAGGCCAGGAAGCGGGAATGCCCCGACCAGAGCTCATCACCAGACAGCGCGTCGGACTTCGTGTCCGGCCGGAAATCGACGGGAGATCGCTCGGGGATCGGCAAGATTGCTTTTCTCCTGTGAGTCGAACGGAATGAATTCCGTTCTACCGCGCCTTCGAAGAACGGAATTCATTCCGTTCGACTTCCCTTTTCGTTGCGTCAGTGCCGCCGCCGTAGAGCCTGGCGACGGCGTCCTTGTTGGCTTTCAACTCGTCGGCAGTGGGCGGATTGTAACCCCCTTTCACCGCCAGCTTCTCGACGTTGTCCAGGTAATAGTTGAGAAACTGCTTGACCTCGGGCCGCCGAGACGCCGAGTTCTTCACGAAGATGTAGAGCGGGCGCGACAGGGGCTTGTACGACTTGTCGTCGATCGTCTCGGCGCTGGGCAGGACCGGCTTGGCTTCGCTACCGTTCTGGACGGCGACGGGCTTCAGCCGGTCCTTGTTAGCCGCATAATACGCATAACCGAAATAGCCGATGCCATCCTCGTCAGACGCCACTCCGCTGACCAGCGTGTTGTCGTCGGCGCTCTGCTGAACGCCTTCGCGCTGCACGTTCTTCTTGCCGACGATCGCCTCGGTGAAGAACTCGAAGGTTCCCGAGTCGTTGTCGGGAGAGTAGAAGATGATCTTCCGATCGGGCCACGACGGATCGACATCCTTCCAGGTCTTCACGGTCGAGCCAGGCTGCCACATCTTCTTGAGCTGGTCAACGGTCATCGACCTGGCGAAGGTGTTCTGGGGATTCACCACGAGGGTGATGCCATCGTTGCCGACGAAGAAGCGCGTCCACTCGATTCCCTGCGCCTTGGCCTTGGACTCTTCCGATTCCTCGGCGTTCCGCGAGGCATCCACGATATCCACCTCGCCCTGGAGATACCGGCCGAAGCCTCCGCCGGTGCCGTGATTGTTCACGACGACGGTGATCTCGGGATTGACGGACTCGAATGCTTCCTGGGCCGCCGTGCTGATCCGGTAGACGGTGCTCGACCCGTCCACAACGACCGTCCCGCTCACCTTGCCGCCACCGCTTGTACCATCTCCCGGGCCAACATTCGCGGCTGGCTCACTGGAGCCGCAACCCGCCAGGCAGACGGCCATGACAACCAGTCCGCTCGTTTCGATCACTCTTCTCATCAACGACATCGGTTACCTTTCCTTCGGCTCTAGGACACCCCGAGTCTACCCGATCGGCCGCACATGTTCGATCACCTTGACACCCCGGCGCGTTTCGGCATCGTGCCGGTCCCTGGAGACTCAGGTGGGTATCATAACAGCGATCGATTAAGATTCCGTGAAGACACGTTCAGGTTTGTCGCACGAACTTGTTGCCGGACCAAAGCTCAGGTGAAATAGAAGGCCGGAACTTCCAGGCGAAGCACGAGGCGCAACGATGATCGTGATCAATGACCGCGTCAACCTGAACGAGGAAGAACTCCAGTTCGAGTTCATCCGCGCCTCGGGCCCTGGCGGCCAGAACGTCAACAAGGTTTCCACGGCCGTTCGCCTGCGGTTCGATGCGACGAACTCGCCGTCCTTGCCCGACGACGTGCGGCACCGCCTGATCCGTCTGGCGGGCAAACGAGTCGACGCCGAGGGGGCACTCACGATTCACGCCCGCGCCAGCCGGACGCAGGAAGCGAACCGGCGTGAGGCCGTCGACCGGCTGGTCGAGCTGATCCGCAAAGCCTGCGAGCGGCCCAAGCCCAGGCGCGAGACCAAACCCACACTGGGTTCAAAACAGCGCCGGCTCGAGAGCAAGCGGCGGCACGGCGAAACCAAATCACGCCGCCGCGGCCTGGGCTCGGCCGAGGAGTGACGCGCTGGTTGCTTGCTCTGCGAGGACCTACCGGGCGGGACTCGCCGAGTCTCTTCCAATCATCTTCAGAATGACATCGGCCGTCTTGTCGGCTCCTTGCCATTGCCTGTTCTTGAGGAGCGCCGAGAGTTTTTTGATCAGAGGTTGCACCTGCGCCTGCTTGCCCGATCGTTGTACCCAGCCGGGAAGCTCGGCCTGGAGACGGCGCATCTTCCTCTGAAACGCCTCGCTGGAAAAGCCGATGGCAGCCGACTCGACCAGCGGCAGGTGCTTGAGAAACTTCGCATAGGCCGCGAGTGCCTCGGAATTCTCGGTCGCCCGGCGGAAGAAGTTGTCGCGATTTGCCTCGCCGCCGACGCCCCAGGCGAACACATTCACCATGACCGCCCCGTGATTGAACATCCTGCCCAGATACGTCTCCATCGTGGGCTCGCCAGGCATGCTCGTGGGCGACACGTTGACGCCCTCCGCCGAAATCCAACCCGGAGAACCGTGCCTGGCCAGAACGGCGTAGATCTGCCTGAATGTCGCTCCCTCCGGATAGGTCGAGAATCCCGGACGGTACGCCGAGCTGAACGCGACATCAGGAAGGGCGAAATGCACCTTCACCGCGTGGGATTCCTCGGCGTCGGCCTTGCGCAATCCCTGGTCCGTGAACGCGATGTGGCAAAACACCTTCTCAGACGGAACGCCTCCCGAATGAAGGGCGCTGGCCCAGAGCTCGATGAACTCCTTGACGACCGCCACCCGCTCGAGATCGGGATCTGGGGGTGGGTTGGCCGCGCTGAATCCGCGATGGCCCAGCGCGCGATAACCCAGCGGACGATTCGTCTCAAAATCCCGGCCGATGCTGGTTTCCCAGCCGGCGATGACGCCCGCGAACAGGTGTTCGTTTCCCCGCGACTTGAGTGCTCCCAGTTCTTGCTTGATTTCTTCGCCGATCAGCCCCGCCCGAGCTTTCACCGCGGCCACGATCGCCGGGCTGTTGAAACACATCTGGGGTGGAAACCTCGAGGGTTCAGGCCCCCAGTCAGCGCGCCGGCCGGTGCTCGGCTTTTGATTCCAGTCGGCGGTCTCGATGTTGTCGGGGTTGGAGAGCAGATCCTTGCGCTTCCCCCAGCACATCGAATCATCGATGTGAAATGCCAACGCCACGTTATTCTCACGGGCGACCGCGAAGGAATCGCGGATGAAGCGGCGCGTTTCCTGGTCCGACATGTCGAAACAGAGAGGCCCGACCGCGAACCCCAGTTTGTGCCGCGCGTCTCCCGTCGTCCCGATCGCCTGGACCACCTCGCGAACAAACGCCGTCAACTGTGGTTTGCTCAACGAGGACTGGCCCGGCAACGGCGGCGGGCCGGCGTATCCGGGCAGTCCGGTCATGAGTTGAAAGGTCAGGTACTTCGTTTCCCCAACATCGGCAGCCCTGGAATCTGCCGCCGAGGCCGTGCGGTAAAGACTCGAAGTCGCGGCGAGAAGCAAGAATAAGATCGCGAACCGACGCATATGAGGTTCCTTTCTGGTTCTCATTGTATATAGATCGCGGCGCTGGATGACATCACTCTGGAATTCCCGCATGTGCGCCGATCGAGTAAATGGTCTTTCGTGGTTCTGGGAGAGCGAGGCTCCTGCCGAGCTGTATTTTGGACTGGCTCGCCAGGAGGCTCGCCCTCCCCGAATTGAGCAAGGTGATTTACCATGATCTTCAGGGATCGAGAGTGACTCGAGATGGGAGCGTACAGATGCCAATCACCTTGACCAGCAAGGCCATCGACCCGGGCTCAGTCGTACCGCGACGCCACACGGGCGATGGTGAAGACCTCTCTCCGGCCCTGGCCTGGTCGGGCCTGCCGCCGGAAACCCGCGAGCTGGCGCTCATCGTCGACGACCCCGACGCACCCAGTCCAGAGCCCTGGGTGCACTGGGTCATCGCTAGGATTCCCGCATCCGAGACGGGTATTGCCGAGGGCGTTCCTCCCAAGCCCTCGCCCGCCTTTCCCGCCGGCAGCCTTCAGGGGAAGAACTCCTGGGGGACCGTCGGCTATCGCGGCCCGGCCCCGCCGCGCGGACATGGCGTGCATCATTACCACTTCCGGCTCTACGCCCTGGATGCCCCGTTGAACGTTTCGGCCGGCTTCGACAAGGCAGGGCTGCTCCGGGCGATGAAGGGGCACATCCTGGCCGAAGCCGAGTTGGTGGGAACCTACCAGCGGAAATGAACCGGAAAGGCCGCCCGCCGTGCCCGACAGCCGAACTCACCGGGGCCCCGACCCGCACGATGTCGAGGCCTTCGGGCCAGACGCCTTGCCGGCCCTTCGTCAGGCATTGGCAGACCTTTCGTGGCTTCTGAGCCGCGGTTACGCCATCATCTCGGCGGTGAAGCTGGTCGGCGACCGCTGGTCGCTCACGCAAAGGCAGCGGCTCGCCCTCCGCCGCGCCGCCTGCTCGGACCAGGCCCGCGACGATCGCCTGGCGCGGCGGTTGACGGAGCACGATCTCGAGGGGCGCGGTCTCCTGATCGACGGCTTCAACGTCGTGACCACCGTCGAGTGCTCGCTTGGCGGCGGCGTGGTCCTGCACTGCCGCGACGAGACCTATCGCGACCTGGCCGGCATTCACGGCACCTACCGCAAGGTTGCCGAGACGCTCCCCGCGCTGGAGGTCATCGGCGAAAGGCTCGCTCTTCTGAGAGTGAACCGGACGCACTGGCTTTTCGATCGCCCGGTCTCCAACAGCGGCAGAATCAAAGCGATGGTCGAGGAAACCGCATGCCAGCACGGCTGGAACTGGACCGTGGAGCTGGTCAACAATCCCGACGCCGTCCTCCGGGAATCGCGGGAGATCGTCGCGACGGCCGACAGCGCCGTGCTCGATCGTTGCGGACGCTGGTTCAACCTGGCCCGCGACGTCATCGAGTCCCGGTGCCCCTCCGCCCCGGTCATCGACCTGGCGACGTTTGAAAAAGGTTCGGCGGCTTTGTAGAAGCTGTCTCCCTCCGGCGCGATTGATTTGGAACAACGACCCGACACCAAGCTGGAAATGCAGGGTTCCTGGGCGTACCCTCTTGTCGTGGCTTCGCATTTCGCGGACGAAGCCAGGACATGAAAGCCGGCAAGGCAATAGGTTTTTCGTAAGCGCTCGCCAGTTGGTGCGCGGCCACTGGCCAGCCGAGGCGGTCCCGTC